>JBGAJT010000044.1:0-16182 GCA_044224785.1 Candidatus Nanopelagicales bacterium
ACCCGGCCAGAGGCGGGCGTGGACACACATCAACGGCGGGTGGCCTTGAGCTGGTCTCGGAGGACCTTGCCCATCGCGTTGCGCGGGAGGTCGGGCCTCGCGGTCCACTGCTTCGGGCGCTTGTACGACGCGAGCCGCGTTGCGACGTGGCTGTCGAGCTCGTCGGCGAGCGCGTCGTCGGCGTACGCCGCACCCTCGCGCAGCACCACGAACGCGATCACCCGCTCGCCCCACGTGTCGTCGGGGACGCCGACGACCGCGGCGTCGACGACGTCGGGGTGCTCGAGCACGGCGTCCTCGACCTCGCGCGGGTAGACGTTGTAGCCGCCGCTGATGATGAGGTCGCTGGCGCGGCCGACGAGGCGCAGGTAGCCGTCGTCGTCGAGCTCGCCGATGTCGCCGGTGCGGAACCAGCCGTCGTCGGTGAACGCAGCGGCGTTCGCCTCAGGCCGCTCCCAGTAGCCGCGGAAGACGTTGGGGCCCACGACCTCCACGCCGTCGCCCTCGCCGAGCCGGATCCGTACGCCGGGCAGCGGCAGACCGACCGCACCGGCCTTGCGCTCGCCCTGCACGGGGTTCGAGGCCAGCATCACCGTCTCGCTCATGCCGTACCGCTCGACCGGCGCCTGGCCGGCCTCGCGGCGTACGACGTCGAACAGCACCGGATCGAGCGGCGCGGAACCGCTCACGAGCAGGCGCAGGTGCGCGAGCTCGGGCAGCAGGCCGGAGTCGCGCAGCCGCGCGTACATCGTGGGGACGCCGAAGAACATCGTCGCGCCGTGGGCGTGGACCGCCTCGACGACCGCGCCGGTGTCGAACCGCGGCAGCACGACCATCGACGCGCCCGCAGCGAGGCTGCCGTTGATCGCAGCGCCGAGGCCGTGCATGTGGAACATCGGCAGCGCGTGGACGAGCCGGTCCTCGGGCGTCCACTCCCACGCCACGACCAGCGCCTCCGCACCCGCGCGGAGGTTGCCGCGGCTGAGCATCGCGCCCTTGGGGCGTCCCGTGGTGCCGCTGGTGTACGCGACCATCCCCAGCGCGTCGTCGTCCGCGTCGTCGAGGGTCGGGTCCGCCGCAGGGTCATCGGCTGCGAGATCCTCCAGCGTGACCGCTCGTACGCCGAGGCCCTCGACGCGCGCGGGATCGTCGACCACGGCGACCGCCGGACGCACGTCGCCCACGATGTGCTCGAGCTCGCCGCGCGTGTAGCCGGTGTTCGCGGGGACCACCGCCGCCCCGAGGCGCAGGATCGCGGCGTAGGCGATCACCGTCTCCGGCGACGGCCCGCACGAGAGCAGCACCCGGTCGCCCGGCGCCGCACCGGCCGCTGCGAGGACCGACGCCGCCGACGCCGTGCGCGCGAGCAGATCGGCGCCGGCGAGGATCGACCCGTCGCGCGCGTCGACGATCACCGTGCGCTCCGGCGCAGCGCTCCAGCGCTGCACCCAGCCCCGCGTGATCGTCACGCCCCGATCCTCCCGCACCGCGGCGGGCGTCGAGCGCACCGCCTCCGCATGCGTGCACCTCCCGGTGCGACGCCGACGATCGCTCTGGGCGCGGCCCCAGTGTCAGCGGGACGACACCGGTCCCTCCGACCGGGACCGGCGACCGGCCTCCGGGTGGGTGCGGCCGTGGCTAGCCTCGGGGCATGACGGCTCTGGCGGCTTCGGCGTACGACCTGCGCACCCTGCTCTCCGCGTGGGAGGACTCGCTGCACGCGGTGGTGGAGCTCGGGCGCCGGCTCTCGCCCGAGCAGTGGGCGGCGCCGACCGAGTGCCCGGGCTGGTCGGCCGGCGACATCGTGCGGCACCTGTCGTGGGTGGAGGGGTTCCTCGCGGGCCGGCAGGACCCCGAGCACCTCGTCGACTGGGACGCGTTCCCGCACGTGACGAGCGACTTCGGCCGGCTGACCGAGACGGGTGTCGACGTACGCCGGCCGCTCGGGCAGCAGGAGGCGTGCGACGAGCTCGACGGCCTCATCGACCTGCGGCTGCACCAGATCATGGCGATCGAGCCGCTCGACCTGCTCACCGAGGTGCCCGGGCTGTTCGGCCGGCCGGTGCCGCTGCAGAACCTGCTGCGCGTGCGGGTGCTCGACACCTGGAGCCACCTGCAGGACGTCCGTCGTGCGGTCGCGCTGCCGGGCGATCTCGGGACGCCGGGTGCGCAGGTCAGCGCGCTGCAGCTGGTGAACGCGCTGCCGTTCGTCCTCGCGCGCAACGTCGAGGCGCCGATCGGTACGACGCTGCGCGTGATGGTCACCGGCGCCGTCGCGTTCGAGCGGTGGGCCGCGGTCGACGACGAGGGCCGCGGCGTCGAGCTCGACGACCTGGCCGCGCCCGCGGAGCCCACCGTGGGGCTCGAGACCGACTGGGAGACCTACGCCCGTCTCGGCGCCGGCCGCCTCGACGTCACCGACCCCGACGTCCGCGCGAGGATCGCTCTGTCGGGCGACCCCGACCTCGCCGAGAAGCTCCCCGAGTCCCTCGCCGTCACCCCCTGAGCCGCCCCGGCGGCCGGTCGGGTTGCGTCGCGCCACCGCACGCCACGTCACTGCTCGACGGCACGGTTCCGACGACGTCACTGGTCGAACGCACGGATTCCAGGCAAGGAACCGTGCGTTGCGCCAGTGACGTCGCGAGCGGTCCGCGCGCTAGGGGAGGAGGAGGGCGACGGCGGGGTCCTCGAGGAAGCGGGCGACGTCGGCGAGGACCTGGCTGCCGAGCGCTCCGTCGACGAGGCGGTGGTCGAAGGACAGCGTGAGCTGCATGACCTGACGGACCCGGATCTCGCCGTCGACCACCCACGGCCGCGCGAGCGCGCGGCCCATCGCGAGGATCGCGGACTCGCCCGGGTTGATGATCGGCGTCCCGCCGTCGACGCCGAAGACGCCGACGTTGGTGATCGTGATCGTGCCGCCGCTCATCTCGGCCGGCTGCGTACGCCCCGCCTTGGCCGTCTCGACCAGGTCGTGGAGAGCGCGCGCGAGGCCGACGAGGTCGAGGGAGTCGGCGTCCTTCACGTTCGGGACGACGAGGCCCCTCGGTGTCGCCGCCGCGACGCCGAGGTTCACGTAGTGCTTGGTGACGATCTCGCCGGCCGCGGCGTCCCACGTCGCGTTGATACCGGGGTGCCGGCGCGCGGCCTGGATCAGGCCGAGGGCGACGAGCAGCAGCGGCGAGACGCGGACGCCGTCGAGCTCGGGCCGGGTCTTGAGCCGGTCGACGAGCTCGAGCGTGCGCGTGACGTCGACCTCGACCCACTCGGTGACGTGCGGCGCGGTGAACGCGCTCGCGACCATCGCGTCGGCCATCAGCTTCGTGACGCCCTTGATCGGCGCGCGCGTCTCGCGGCCCTGCGGGTCGCGGGCCACCGGCAGCGCGTGCACCTGCCCGATCGCCGGTGCCGACGTCGTACCGCTCAGCCGCGCCGCGCGCTCGACGTCGGCGCGCGTGATGACGCCGTCGGCACCGGTCGCGTCGACGCCGGCGAGGTCGACGTGCAGGTCCTTCGCGAGCCGGCGCACCGGCGGCTTGGCGAGCACCGGCGACCTCTGGGACAGCACCGCCTCGAGCTGACGGCCGACCTCGAGACCACCGTGGCGCACCGGTTTCACGGCCTCGCCGGGCGGACCGGCTTCGGGCTCGGTGGTGCCGTGCGGGTCGTGGGCGAGCACGCGCGCACGCCGCTGCGGAGTGCCCGTCTGCTTGACGCCGTACCCGACGAGCACGGCCTCGCGCTGCGCCCTCTCCCCGGTCGGCACCGAGTCGGCAGCGGGCGCCGGCTCGGCCGGTGCCGGAGCAGCGGCGGCCGGAGCGGCCGTCGCGCCGGGAGCGCCGGTGGCGATCGAGAGGATCGGGGCACCGACCTCCACGACCTGGCCCTCGCTCACGAACAGCTCGGCGATGGTGCCGGCGAACGGGCAGGGCAGCTCGACGGCGGCCTTGGCCGTCTCGATCTCGACGATGATCTGGTTGACCGTGACCGGGTCGCCCGGCTTCACGTGCCACGCCAGGATCTCGGCCTCGGTGAGGCCCTCGCCGACGTCGGGCAGCAGGAACGTCTTGATCTCGCTCATCGCACCGCTCCGCAGGCCTGGCAGGGGAAGGTCGTGACCTCGCTCATGATCCAGCCCCTCAGTACGCCATCGCGCGGTCGACGGCGTCGAGCACGCGGTCGAGGTCGGGGAGGTACTCCTCCTCGAGCCGCGACGGCGGGTACGGCGTGTGGTAGCCGCCGACGCGCAGCACCGGCGCCTCGAGGGAGTAGAAGCACTCCTCCGTGATGCGCGCAGCGAGCTCGGCGCCGAGCCCGAGGAACACCGGCGCCTCGTGCACGATCACGAGCCGCCCCGTGCGCCGCACCGAGGCGGCCACGGTCGCGACGTCGAGCGGCGACATCGAGCGCAGGTCGATCACCTCGAGGTCGAGGCCGTCGTGCTCCGCAGCGGTCGCCGCCTCGAGGCAGGTGCGCACCATCGGGCCGTAGCAGACGACCGTGACCGAGGAGCCCGGATGTACGACGCGAGCCTCGAAAGGCGAGACGGCAGAGGCGATGTCGACGGTGTCGTCGACGTCGGCCTTGTCCCAGTAGCGGCGCTTGGGCTCGAAGAACACGACCGGGTCGTCGCACGCGATCGCCTGCTGGACCATGACGTAGGCGTCCATCGGGTTGGACGGCGAGATCACGCGCAGGCCCGCGGTGTGCGAGAAGTAGGCCTCGGGCGACTCGCTGTGGTGCTCGACGGCGCCGATGCCACCGCCGTAGGGGATGCGGATCGTGATCGGCATCTTCGTGCGGCCGCGCGAGCGCGCGTGGTGCTTGGCCACCTGCGACACGATCTGGTCGAACGCCGGGAACACGAACCCGTCGAACTGGATCTCGACGACCGGGCGGAAGCCGCGCATCGCGAAACCCACTGCGGTTCCCAGGATCCCGCTCTCGGCGAGCGGCGAGTCGATGACGCGGTCCTCGCCGAAGTCCTTCTGCAGCCCGTCGGTGACGCGGAAGACGCCGCCGAGCTTGCCGATGTCCTCGCCCATGAGGACGACCTTCGGGTCGCTCTCGAGCGACCTGCGCAGCCCGGCGTTGATCGCCTTCGCGAGCGTGGTGACGGCCATCAGTGCTGCCCTCCCACGAACGAGGAGTGGTACGCCGAGAACGCCGCGCGCTCGGCGTCGACCAGCGGGTGCGGCTCGGCGTAGACGTCGTCGAACATCGACGCCGGCGCCGGGTCGGGCATCGAGCGGCAGTCGTCGCGGAGCTTGATCGCGAGCGTCTCGGCCTCGGCGTCGATGCTGTCGAAGTAGGTGCGGTCGGCCCAGCCGTTGCGTGCGAGGTAGACCTTGAGGCGCTCGATCGGGTCCTTGAGCTTCCAGGCGTCGAGGTCGGCGCTCACGCGGTAGCGCGTGGGGTCGTCGGACGTCGTGTGCGCGCCCATCCGGTAGGTGAACGCCTCGATGAGCGTCGGGCCCTGGCCCTCGCGCGCCGCCTGCAGCGCGGCGCTCGTGACGGCGAGCACCGCGAGCACGTCGTTGCCGTCGACGCGCACCCCGGGGAAGCCGAAGCCGGCCGCGCGGCGGTAGAGGGGGATGCGGCTCTGCCGCTCCAGCGGCTCGCTGATCGCCCACTGGTTGTTCTGGCAGAAGAAGACGACGGGCGCGTTGTAGACGGCCGAGAACACGAACGCCTCGTTGACGTCGCCCTGGCTGGTCGCACCGTCGCCGAAGTAGCAGATGACGGCGTCGTCGGAGCCGTCGCGCTGCATGCCCATCGCATAGCCGACGGCGTGCAGGCACTGGTCGCCGATGACGATCGTGTAGAGCGCCATGTTGTGCTCGTTCGGGTCCCAGCCGCCGTTGGTGACGCCGCGGAACAGGCCGAGCAGCGAGAGCGGCTCGACCCCGCGCACCCACGCGACACCGTGCTCGCGGTAGGTCGGGAAGGCGAAGTCGCCGGGGAGCAGCGCACGGCCGGAGCCGACCTGCGCGGCCTCCTGCCCGACGCACTGGGCCCAGAGCCCCAGCTCGCCCTGGCGCTGCAGCGCCGTGGCCTCGGCATCCACGCGACGCACCAGGACCAGGTCGCGGTAGAGACCGCGCAGCTGCTCGGGCGTCAGGTCGACGTCGTACTCGGGATGGTGGACCCGCTCGCCCTCAGGGGTGAGGAGCTGGACGAGCTCGGGGCCTCCGTCTGCGGTCATGGGTGGACCTCCTGGCGGTTGCCGTCGTGCGACGGCCCACCGGGAGCGCGGGATCGCCGCCCACCCCGGCGCACCCTCGCGCCTCACGTCGCATCAAATCACCTGGACCGGTCCCGTCGGTACTCGGCGCTGCGCCGCGCCGGTCCCGCCTACCAGCCCTCGAGCATGAACGGCACGAAGAACCGCAGGAAGGAGACTGCGCACACGGCGGTCGCGATCACCAGCGCCGCACCCACGACGCGCGCTGGCCATCCGCACGAGGCCGACGCCGTGCGCATGATGCGGAGATCGTCACGCGCCCGCGGGAACCAGGTCGACATGCCCGACCGCTTCCGGATCCGCCTGCGCGCGGGCTCCATCACCCCGCCGAGCGCCACCATCCCTGCGAAGCCGACCAGGGCCGCTGCTCCCGGCATCGTGTCGCTGGCGTAGGCGAGCTGGAACGCGACACAGGTCAGGATGAAGAAGGGTGCGGTCGCGAGGCTGGCCAGGACGAGCGTCCGCGCCTCGCCCTGCGACATCACGACGTCGTCGACCGTGTCCCCCACGGCCCGGATCCTGCCGCGTCCGGGACCGCCGACGGGCACCGACACGCGCCGCCCTCGTCGCTGATCGACCTAGTGCCCGAAACATGATCATGTTTCGGGCCCTACGTCGGGGTCAGGCCCAGCCTTCTCTTCCTGCGTGCCAGCCGAGCTGGATCCTCGTGTCGACGCCGGCCTTGTCCATGAGGACGCGGATGCGGCGCTGCACGGTGCGCAGCGACAGGCCGAGCTGGCCGGCGAGCGCCTGGTCGGTCATGCCGGCGAGCAGCAGGGCGAGGATCTGCGCGTCCATCTCGTCGATCTCGCCGGGGCGCAGCTCGACGAGCTCGTCGCCCTCGCGGTTGGGCCACAAGGGGTACGCGCGTTCCCAGGAGAGCTCGAAGTACGTCGTGAGCGCGGAGAGCAGTCCGCCGGCGTGGACCAGCAGCGACTCGGGCGCGGTGTTGCGCTCGGCCGACAGCGGCAGCATCGCGAGCGCGTCGTCGGCGATCAGCATCTTCACCGGCACGTGGTCGGCGACGCGGATCTGCTCGCCGCGCGCGAGGTCGCGCAGGATCGCGCGCACGATGCCGGGCTGCGCGAGCGCGGCGCGGTCGAGGATCGCGCGGTAGCGGACGCCGCGGCGCAGCGCCTCGTAGCCGGCGTCGTTGTCGTCGTAGGGGACGACGGTGAGGTTCGGCACCATCATCGAGCGCACCTCGCGCTGCGCGCCCTGCTGGATCTGCGCGAAGCGGTGGCGCACGGCGTCGATGTCGGTGAGCACCTCGACGACGTCGGAGGGCACCCGGCCGGACGTGGCGCTGCGGTGCGCGTCGGCGAGCTCGGCGAGGTCGAGCTCGGCGGAGTAGAGGGCGTCGCGCTGCTCGCGCAGGAGCGCCCCGAGCGCCACCGCGGGCGGCGCCGCGGCGTAGGAGTCGTCACGGCCGCGCACGGCGAGACCGCGCTCGACCAGCGCGGCCAGCACGGTCTCGAGCTCGTCGACGCGCCGGCCGGTGTCGGCGGACAGCGCAGCCGTCGTCGCCTCACCGGCCACGACCAGACGTCGGTAGACGTCCTCCTCGGCAGGGCCGAGCCCCACTGCCCCCAGCATGTGCCCCCCAGGACGAGTTCCCGGGAGGATACGAGCGGCGGACGCCGAGGGTTCCCGGCGGTCCCGGCGCGACCGCACCTGCGGCGGCACGCCCGCGCTCGACGTCGGGGGTGCGGCCGACCGGGGCCCCCCAGCCCCGGCCGACCGCGTCTCCCCGGGCACCGTCACCGCCCGCGAAGCCCGTAGGCCCGGACGATCTCCTGCGAGACGGTGTTCCCGGCGCTGTCGCGGCCCGTGACCCGCAGCGACACGTAGCCGCGGGACGGAGCCGTGAAGCCCGCCGACCACCAGGCACCGGCGCGCGTGGCCGGCACGGTCGTCCAGTGCTTGCCGTCGTCGTACGACACGGCGAGCGACGCGCTGCGGATCCGCCCGCCGCCGTAGACGTCGGCGAGGTGCGAGACCGAGAAGCGCACCGACTGCTTCCCGCCGCGGGCGTAGCCCGCGAGGTCGGTCTTCACGTCGTAGCCCACCTGCAGCACCGGCATCAGGTCGACCGAGTCCAGGCCCTTCGACAGGCCCGGCGACCGGATGCCCCACACCGTGTGCGTGCGCGGCGAGAACGTCCAGACCTTCGCGTCGCGCGTCGCGACCAGGTCCACCTTGAGGCGCAGCGGCCCGTCGGGCAGGTCCATGAGCGTGGCCGAGGCGAAGCCGGTGGAGTCCTTCACCGGGGCGCCGTCCTGCCACACCTTCATCCGGATCGCGTCGTCGCTCGGCTTCGGGTCGAAGTCGTCGCGCTGGATGTAGCCGGCGTGGCCCGCCCCTCCGTCCGACCACGGCTGCACGTTGAGCGCCAGGAAGCCGGAGTAGCGCGTCGACGACCAGAAGCCGCCGCCGTTGGAGGGGTGGGCCACCGGCGCGAGCCAGTCCTGCGTCGTGCGCCGGCCCGCCGCGAGCGGGTGCACCTCCGACGACTGGGCCCAGCTGAAGCTCGGGCCGCCGACGACGGCCTCCGCCCAGGTCGTACCGCCGCCGGCGGTCACGTAGTCGGTGCGGACGACGCCGGTCGACTGCCGCAGCGGCATGCCGAAGCTCTGCGCCCGGTACGGACGGAAGTCCCAGCGGAACTCGCCGCCCGGCTGCCGGGACGACCCGTGCAGCCGCATCTGCACGGTCGCGAGCTGCGACGCGCGCGGTGCGTAGACGAGACGGGACGGGACGCGCTTCTGCCACGCGGCGACGAGGTCGTAGACGTACGGCGAGTCCGGCACGCCCTCGACCGCCACGGACCGGCCCTTCGCCGCGGAGGCGAGGAGCGCCGCGCCGTCGGTGGCGCCGACGGACACGACCGGGATCAGGCTGTCGGTTCCCGCCGGGGTCCCGACGTACTCCATGAGCGGCTTCGCCGGGTCGGACACGACGGCGAGCAGCGCAGCACCGGCGTCGGCCGCGTTCTGCGCGCGCTCGGACCCGGTCACCGCGTCGGAGCGCCGGGCGACGACGAGCGCGCCCTTCACGTCCTTGCCCGCGTAGGCGGCGGCGGTGCCGTCGCCGACGTCGACGATGCGCATCGAGCCCTTGCCCTCGTAGAGCGAGGACGCGCCCTGGCCGACCAGGTGGATCGAGCGGCCGCGGTCGGTGAGCTGCAGCAGCGGGTAGGCCTTGCGCCAGCGCGCCTCGAACTCGAGCGAGCCGTCGGTGACGGCCTTCGTCGGCTGCGCGTACATCGTGTCGATGGTCGACGGCAGCAGGTACTGGCCCGAGGCGGAGTCGCCGCCGGAGAAGGCGCGGTACCAGTCGAGGTAGAGGACGCGGTCCTCCGTCTTCTTGGGCACGACCGCCTTCACCTGCACGGCCTTGCTCGCGTCGAGGCTGACCGTGCGGTCGCGGTCGAGCACGACCTCGGGATCGGCCAGCTGCGCCATGCCGCGCGAGTCCGGACCGTTCGCGCCGGGCACCTCGAGGTAGCTCAGCAGGCTGTAGGTGCCGGGCAGCATCCGCATCGTGAGCGTGCCGCTCTCGTCGATCCCGATGACGAAGACGTCGGGGTTGCCCTTCTGCTGCAGCTGGAGGTAGCCGGCCGCCGGCTTGCCCGCGCGGTCGCGCAGGTCGACCGTCATGTTGTAGCGCTCGTCCTCGATGTAGAGCGCGACCTGGGTGCGCGCCTTCACGGTGCCCGACGCGTCGGTGGCGACGACCTGGCCGACGTAGCGGCGCGCCATCTGGCCCTTCGACGGGTCGCCGGTGGCGATGACGTCGACGGAGCCGTGCGCGGGGACGGTGATGCGGTTCGTCGACAGCGTGAACATGCCGTCGGGCGCAGGGGTTCCGGCGTCGGCGCCCGGGTCGACGTCGTACGGGCCGCCCGCGACCTGCACGGCCTCGGCGAGGTCGAGCGTGACCGGCGCGGAGCCGGAGTTGGTGTAGGTGATGGTCCTCGACTCGGGGTCGAGCGCCGGGTGCGGCCACGACGAGAAGCCGAGGAACGCCGAGCCCGTCGCGATCACCTGGTCGGTGGTGCCGACCGTAAGATCCACCTCGCCGGCGCCCACGTGGTAGGCGCCGCCGGCGATCGGGCGCGAGGTGCTCATGAGCGCGTCCTTGAGCTGCTGCCCGGTCCAGTCCGGGTGCTCCTCGGCGAGGTCGGCCACGGCGCCGGCGACGTGCGGCGTCGCCATCGACGTGCCCGACATCGAGGTGTACCAGCCGTCGGCGTCGCTGCCGCCGGCCTTGGCGGCGAGGATTTCGACGCCGGGGGCAGCGATGTCGGGCTTGAGGCCGTAGTTCAGGTAGCGCGGGCCCTGCGAGGAGAACCACGCCATCTGGTCGGTGCTGTCGACCGCGGCGACGGTGAGCGCGGCGTCGGCAGCGCCGGGGCAGGAGATCGTGGCCTCGGCGCCGGCGTTGCCGGCGGCCACGACGAACAGCGTGCCGTGCGCGGCCGAGATGTCGTTCACCGCAGCGCATACCGGCTCCGTGCCGTCCGACGGCGTCGAGCCGCCGAGGCTCATGCTCACGACCTTGGCGCCCTGCGCGGCCGCCCACTCCATGCCCGCGATGACCCACGAGTCGTCGCCGTACCCGCCGTCGGCGAGCACCTTGCCGATGAGCAGCTCCGCGTGCGGGGCGACGCCCTGCTCCTTGCCGGCCGACGCCGCGCCCGAGCCGCCGACCGTCGACGCGGTGTGCGTGCCGTGGCCGTGGCCGTCCTGCACGGTCTCGCCGGGGACGAAGCTCGCGGAGCCGACGACGCGTCCGGCGAGGTCCGGGTGCTGCTGGTCGTAGCCGGTGTCGAGGATCGCGACCTTGACGTGGTCGCCGTCCCAGCCCGACTTCCAGGCGTTCGGCGCGCCGATCTGCAGCGTGCTCTCGGCCATCGCCGGCTTCACCTGGCCGTCGAGCCACACCGTGTCGACGCCGGCACCGAGGTAGCTGGTGGTCGGCGGCAGCACCGACGTCGGACCGCCGGGGACGATCGCGTGCGTGCCGATGCTGGGGCGGTTGCGCTTGGTCGACGGCGTCAGGGTCGTCCAGAGCCCGCGGGTGCGCGTCTTCTGCACCTTCACTGCGGCACCGTCGATGCTCGTGAGGGTGCGGGTGCGGGTCGTGCCGGGGAGCGAGCCGGCGGTGCTGCCGTCGTACCGCACGATCAGCGGGATGCCGCCGGTGTGCGCGTCGTCGTAGCCCTGCGCCACCAGGCCGGTCACGTCGAAGAGCCGCCGGTCGACGCGCTTGGCCGCGAGGTAGGGCAGCGCCTCGTCGGGGATCACGAAGACGTGGCCCTTGATGGTCTGCTGCTGCACGCCGCCGTGCGCGTTGGCCGGGCGCTTCACGGTCACCGTGGAACGGCCGCCGGGCAGCTCGGTGTAGGTGACGACGTCGCCGGTGATCAGCGTGACCTGGTGCGGCGTCGCGGCGCGCGCGGCGGCGTCGCTCGTGACGCCGGGCGTGCTCGGCGACCCGGACGCCGGGCCGGCGACGACGAGCAGGGACAGGGCCACGCAGGGCGCGGCGAGCAGGGCGGCGGTACGCCGGCGGGTTGCCATGGAGCGGTTCTAACCCGCCATCCGCACGGCGCGGAACGCCCTGCCGCTGGCGCTATCCCGCCGTGGCAGGTTTCCGCCATCCGCCGTGACTCCGCCGTGATCGGAACCGGTCGATCATCCCCGTGTGAGCCCTTCCCGTGACGCGCGCGAGACATCGTCGTGCCCATTGCTGGCCCGGTACGCCGGGCTGCCGCTGGCCGAGATCGTCCGGCTCGCCCGGCTCGAGCAGCGCCCGCTGCGCGTGGTCGGGGTGCACGCGCGCGCGGTCACGGACTGGCTCGAGTCGCGGCTCACCGTGGTCGTCGACGAGGCCGGCCAGGTCGTGTCCCTCCGCACCGGCTGAGCAGCGCACGGGGAAGCACCGGCAGCCGTTGCGGCGTCACGGGGGTACGCCGCACCGGCGGTCGGTGCTGCCCGCGCGCCTGCCGACCCCCCGTGCGGCTGCGGCTGCGGCTGCGGATCAGAGCTTGCAGAAGCGCTTCGCGTCGACAGCGAGGGTGCCGGCCGACGGTACGACGCTGCAGTCGAGGAGCCCCTCCATCGTCCGGTAGTACGCCGTCCACGTGCCCGAGATCTCCTGGCCGGAAGGTCCGCAGGTGCCGGTGAAGGAGACGTCGACGAGCCGCGACCCGGCGAACCAGATGTAGGTACCGGGCACCGGCTCGCGCGCGTCTGCGGGATTGTCGCCGGAGGGGTAGCCCGTGGCAGGTACCGGCGTCGCAGTGCCGGCGAGGTACGCCGACACGGCGAGCATGACCGTGGTCTCGCGGGCGTCACCGAGGGCGACGTCCGCGCGCGTGATCGGCGCGTCAGGGACGTCGAGCGGCAGCCACGTGGCGGCGAGGTCCGTCCCCACCACGGCCCTGCGCGCCTCGACGAGGGTCCAGGGGCCCGCCGGGCCGACCTTGGCCGAGGTGACCGTGACGGTGTCGCACGCCCGATCGCTCGCCAGTGGCGTCACCACGATGCGCGTCGCGCGGTCGAGCGACCCCAGGACCGTCTCGTCGGACGTGCTGTCGCGGTCGACGTAGGGGATCCAGCCGTAGACGGGCCCGAGCACCGAGCTGCTGGCGTTGCGCTTGACGCGCACCGTCCAGCTGCGGTGCTCACCCGGTGCGAGCACGACGGTGCCGACGGACTGACCGGCGAACTCCTGTGCGCTCGACCGGTCCGCCACCGCGTCCGGGCCCTGCGTGATCATCGGGTCGCCGACGTCGCCCGCGGAGGCGAGCAGCTGGTTGAGCCCGACATAGCCGGGGACCTCGCCTGGGGAGGCGAGCCCCACGCCCGCCACGCCGCGCCAGGTCGTGGACCCCGTGTTCGTGATCTCGAGAGTGGCGTCGACGGGGACCTCGCCCTCGATCCGGGTCGGTCCCTCGGTCGTCACACGCAGGGTGGACTCCATCATCTGGGTGCTGCGGTGGGTGGGTGCCGAGACCGGCGGGGTCGCGTCGTGGCGCGGCACGAACACCAGCCCGGCGGCCAGGAGCACCATCACGAGCGCCGCGATGCCGGTGTCGGCCTCGAGGCGGCGGCGACGGCGTACCCGGACCTGCACGCGGTCGGCGAGGTCGGGCGTGGGCGGGACGGCGGTGCTGCGCTCGTGCAGCAGGTCGCGCAACGTGTTCTCCGACACCGGCATGTCAGCCCACCCCGTCCATCCCGAGGACCAACGACCCGTCGACCCGCAACGACGCCAGCGCCTTGCTGCTCTGGCTCTTGACCGTGCCGACCGAGATCCCGAGCGCCGTCGCCGTCTCCTGCTCGGAGAGGTCGTCGAAGTAGCGCAGCACGATCACGGCGCGCTGGCCGCGGGGCAGCCGCTGCAGCGCGCGCCAGAGCTGCTCGCGCTCGTCGTAGTCGGCCGTGGCATCGGCGGCTACGACCTCGGGCAGCTCCTCGGTCGGCGTCTCGCCCGTCCACCGGCGGCGTCGCCACGACAGGAACGTCCGCAGCATCGCCTGGCGCACATAGGGTTCCGGGTGCTCGCCCAGCCGGTTCCACCGACGCCAGCACTGCTCGAGCGTCGTCTGCAGCAGGTCCTCGCCCGCGGCCCAGTCGCCGGTGAGCAGGTACGCCGTGCGCAGCAGCGCCGGCGTGCGGGCGGCGACGAACGCGGCGAACTCCGGCGGACCGCCCATCGCGCACCCCCCGTCGGCCCGTGGTGGCGCGTCCCGCCCCCGTAGATAGTTACGCGCGACCCTGCCCGAAAGGTTGCCTCCGACGCGCCCCGGGTCCCGCGGCACCCGGATCGCTCACCTGATCAGGTCGGCGACCGTGGCTGCCCCTCGACGCACCGGTCGACGACCTCCCGGCGTCAGCACCCCCGCCAGCACCCGGAGCCCGCGGCTGCCTGGGGTGGTTCGCCACACCCGATCAGGTTCGGCGACCTACACCGGGTCGACGCGGCCGGCGCTCCCCTGCGGCGGGACTGTGGACGGAGTGGGGAGGCTGAGCCGCCTCTATGGCGTCCTGGGGCACCCTCATCCGTAAAAGGGGGTCAGCCGGTCAGGGGGACGATGCGGTCGAGCTGCTCGAGGCCGTGGGGGCGGTGGGCGACCCAGAGGACGGTGCGGCCCTGCAGGGCGCGGAGCAGCTCGTCGGCGACGGTGTCGGCGGTGGCCTCGTCGAGGTGCTCGGTGGGCTCGTCGAGGAGCACCACCGGGTGGCCGCCGAGCAGCACGCGCGCGACGCCGAGGCGCTGGCGCTGACCGGCCGACACCAGGGCGCCGTGGTCCCCGACAGGCTGGTCGAGCCCGAGCGGCGAGGCGTCGAGCCACGGTCCGAGACCGACGGCGTCGAGCACGGCGCGCACGTCGTCGTCGCTCGCACCGGGCCGCGCGAGCCGGACATTCTCCACGACCGAGGTGTCGAACACGTGCGGCAGCTGCGGGCACCAGCCGACCAGACCGCGGCCGTCGTGGCCGGTCATCTCGTGCAGCTCGACCCCGCCGAGGCGCACCGACCCCTGGTAGGGCAGGAACCCGGCGAGGACGGCGAGCAGCGTCGACTTGCCCACGCCCGACGGCCCGACGATCCCGATCCGCTCGCCCGCGGCCACCTCGAGCGACAGCCCGCGCAGCACCTCGTCGCCGCCGGGCCACGCGGCGCTCAGGTCGTCGATGCGGACGCCGACGACGCCCTGCGGCGCCGGCACCGGCGACACCGGGTCCGGCACCGGGTCGACCGCGTCGAGCACCTCGACGACGCGCTGCGCCGATCCGCGCACCCGGCCCAGAGCCAGTGCGGCCGTGGGCATCGCGACGACCGCCTCGTACGTCGCGAGCGGCAGCAGCGCGAGCACGGCGAGGTTCTCGCCGACCAGCGCTCCCGACCGCACCGCGGGGATCGCGACGAGCAGCATGACGACGACGGCACCACCGGAGAGCAGGATGCCGAGCCCCTGCGCGACGCCGGAGGCCCGGGCGCTGCGGGCGGCGAGACCCCCGACGCGGTCGTCGTCGGCGGCGAGACGGTCCAGCCAGCTCTGCGCGGAGCCCGACATCGTCAGGTCGCCGACGCCGTCGAGCAGCGTGAGCACGTCGCCGTTGAGGCGGCCGCGCTCGGGCGCGGTGAGACGCTCGGCCTCGGCGGCCGACCGGGCCGTGATCCACGGGACGACGGTCGCGGCGAGCAGCAACGACACGAGCAGCACGAGTCCCGCGACCGGGAGGATGAAGAAGGCGAGGACCACCGACGCGAGCGCGACGAGCCCGCCCGCGGCATAGGGGACGATCACGCGCAGCGGCAGGTCCTGCGTGGCGTCGACGTCGCGCACCAGGCGCTCGAGCAGGTCGCCGCGCCGGTACGCCGGCACACCTGCGGGCGCGACGACCGCGAGCCGGTCGTAGACCGCGAGGCGCAGCCGCGACAGCGCGCGGAACGCGGCGTCGTGCGACGTGAGCCGCTCGGCGTAGCGGAAGACGCCCTTGCCGATGCCGAACGCGCGCACCGCGACGATCGCGACCTCGAGCTCGAGGATCGGCGGCTGGAGCGACGCCCGAGAGATGAGCCAGGCGCTCACGGCCAGCAGACCGACGCCGCAGCCGATCGCCATGGCGCCCAAGAAGATCGCGAGGGCGAGCCGCGTCCACTCGGTGCCGACCCAGGGCAGCAGCCGACGTACCGGCGACTCGCCGCGGGGCGCGGTGGCCGTGCTCATGCGCCCACCCCCACCGGGACGAGCTCGACGACGTCGTCGGCGCCCGCCACCAGCGACGGCCGGTGCGCGACGACGAGGACCGCGTCGATGTTGCGGTAGACGGTGCGCTGCAGCACGGACTCGACGTTGTCGACGAGCCGCCGATCCGGCGATCCGGCGCGGTCCAGCGCCGATCGGAACCAGACGCTCAG
>JBGAJT010000045.1:0-15612 GCA_044224785.1 Candidatus Nanopelagicales bacterium
GGTTGAGGAACAGACCGAGCCCGCAGGCGTCCACCCCGGGAGCCGTGCAGTCAGGAGCGGTTGAGGAACAGACCGAGCCCGCAGGCGTCCACCCCGGGAGCCGTGCAGTCAGGAGCGGTTGAGGAACAGGCCGAGCCTGCAGGCGTCCACCCCGGGAGCCGTGCAGTCAGGAGCGGTTGAGGAACAGGCCGAGGACCGTGTACATGACCACGAGCAGGACGAGGACGGCGAAGCCGCAGCCGGCCATGAAGACGAACTTCCCGCCGGGGAGCTCCTCGGGGTCGAAGAAGCGCGGGCGCTCCTCGGTGACCGCGAGCCGGTCCAGCATCTGGTCGGCGATCTGGTCGACCTCCTCGGGGGCCAGCGGGCGGCCGTCGAGGTCGAGCTCGAGGGGCTCGAGCGGCAGGGTCGCGGCCGGACGACGGGCGCGGGTCCGCGGCGCCGGGCCTCGGCCGCGCGCGTGGCGCCCGCTGGCGGGCGGCGGCACGTACTCCGCAGCGGGCTCCTCGACGCGGCTGTGGCGCCCGCGGGGGGCCTCCTCGACGTCGACGGCCGACGGCACGGCGGAGGACTCGGCGTAGGACTCGGCGTACGCCGATGCGTCGGGCTCGGCGACCGGGTCGGGGCCGGCGGACGGGGTCGACGTCGTCAGGACGGTCGGCGGCACCGCGGTGGCCGTGGCGGTCGTCCCCGGCACGACGTCGTGGGAGCGTCGCGCAGGCTCGATCCTGGGCCGGAGGTCGGCGTGGCACAGCGAGCACCACGACGCCCCAGGGGCGAGCGCGGCGCTGCACGACGGGCAACGGGTCGGAGCAGGCACGTCTGCGTCATCGGCAGCGGCGCGCCGGTCCTTGACTCACTGGTCGGGCGACCTGGGCAGGCACCCTGTCGGACCCGCGCGATCAGGCCCGGCGCGGGCCTGCAGCAGGCCCCGGGGCCGGTCCTGCGACGGCTCCCGGGGTGCCCGGCTCGCGCTCGGCCTCGAGCTCGTCCTTGAGGGCCCAGGCGGTCCGCGTCCCCTCCCGGGCGCGGCGGCCCCGGGCCCGGGCGTCGCGACGCCGGCCCCGGGGGTCGGTGGCCGCCGGGAGCGGCGCGCCGTCCGGGCCGGGTCGGTCCAGCCGCAGGTAGTGGTGGAGCAGGACGCCGTCGAGGACCGGCTCGAGCCAGATCTCGACCGAGCCGACCCAGGCGCCGGTCGCCGACCAGCGGATCCCGTCCAGCCCGCGGTCCATGAACACCTCGAGGCGCAGGTCGGGCCACCAGGCCCGCCAGCGGGCGGGGTCGGCGACCACCGCCGCCAGGCGCGCCCGGTCCACCACGACGAAGGTCTCGTCGACGAGGTCCAGGGCCGGCACGGCGCGATCCTGGCACGGCGCGCGCCGCATCCGGCCACCACCCGGCGCCGCGGGCTCCGGGGCCCTACGGTGTCGCTCTGCGGGACGGAGGACGGATGCGGGAGCACCACGAGCCGGCGGTCGTGCCGGTGCCGAGCGCCGAGCGGCTGACCGACCACGTCGTGGACCACGCGCGCGCCACCCCGGGCGCCGTCGTCCTACGACGGCACGTCGGCGGTGCCTGGCGCGACGTGCCGGCGGCCGAGCTGCATGACGACGTGCGCCGGGCCGCGCGCGGCCTCATCGCGTCCGGCGTCGGCGTCGGCGACCGGGTCGGCCTGATGTCGCGCACGCGCTACGAGTGGACCGTCCTGGACTACGCGATCTGGTACGCCGGCGGCGTCACGGTCCCGATCTACGAGACCAGCTCCGCGGAGCAGGTCGAGTGGATCCTCGCCGACTCGGGCGCGGTCGCGGTCGTCGTCGAGAACGACCGGCACGCCGGACTGCTGGCCGAGGTCCGCGACCGCCTCCCCGGGCTGCACGCGTCGTGGGTGCTCGACGACGGCGGCGTCGCCGGGATCGAGGCGGCCGGTGCCGAGGTCGACGACGAGCTCCTCGAGGCGCGCCGGGTCTCGCGGCACGGCGAGGACCTCGCCACGATCATCTACACCTCGGGCACCACGGGCCGGCCCAAGGGCTGCGAGCTCACGCACCTGAACTTCATCTTCGAGGCGGAGAACATCGTCGCCTCGGTGCCCGAGGTGTTCGCCGACCCGGAGTGCTCGACCCTGCTGTTCCTGCCGCTGGCCCACGTGTTCGGCCGCATCATCCAGGTCGCGTGCATCCATGCGCGCGTCCCGCTCGGGCACACCGCCGACGTCACGCAGCTGGTCGAGGACCTCGGCGCCTTCCGGCCGAGCTTCGTCCTCGCCGTCCCGCGCGTGTTCGAGAAGATCTACAACGGGGCGCAGCAGCGCGCGATCGCGTCGGGCAAGGGACGCATCTTCGACCGTGCCGCCGCCACCGCGATCGCCTACAGCGAGTCGCTCGACGCGGGCGGCCCCGGCGTGGCTCTTCGCCTGCAGCACAAGCTCTTCGACCGCCTCGTCTACTCCAAGCTGCGCGACGCGATGGGCGGCCGGGTGCGCTGGGCGGTGTCGGGCGGCGCGCCGCTCGGCGCACGCCTGGGCCACTTCTTCCGCGGCGTCGGGCTTACCGTGCTCGAGGGCTACGGCCTCACCGAGACTGCGGGCGCCACGACCGTGAACCGGCCGCAGCACCTGCGCATCGGATCGGTCGGGCTCCCGTTCCCCGGCGCCTCGGTGATGATCGCCGACGACGGCGAGATCCTCCTCGCCGGACCGCACGTGTTCGTCGGCTACTGGGCCAACCCCGCCGCGACAGCGGAGGCGCTCGAGCCAGACGGCTGGTTCCACACCGGCGACCTCGGCGCGCTCGACCGCGACGGCTACCTGTCGATCACCGGTCGCAAGAAGGAGATCCTCGTGACGGCCGGCGGCAAGAACGTCGCCCCCGCCGTCCTCGAGGACCGGATCCGCGCGCACTGGCTGGTGAGCCAGTGCATGGTGGTCGGCGACTCGCGCCCCTACGTCGCGGCCCTGGTCACGATCGACCCGGACTCGTTCCCGTCGTGGAAGGAGCAGCGGGGCAAGCCCGCCTCCGCGACCGTGGCCGACCTCACCGAGGACCCCGACCTGCTCGCCGAGATCGCGCAGGCGGTCGCCGAGGCCAACAAGGCGGTGTCCAACGCCGAGGCGGTCAAGCGCTTCCGCGTGGTCACGACCGACTGGACCGAGGACGGCGGCCAGCTGACGCCGTCGATGAAGCTGCGGCGGCAGGTCGTGATGGACCAGTTCGCCGCCGACGTCGAGGCGCTCTACCGCTGAAGCCCCCGGTGCCGCGCGCCGATGCTCTGAGCATGGATCACGCCCCGCATCGCGCTGCCCGGGCGACCCCGCGGGGGCGCGGGTGTGCCTCCTCGGCCCGCAGGCCTCAGGATGGTGTGTCGTGAGCGCCTCCCCTGCGACCTCCGGCCTGCCGGTCGACGTCGTCGGCCTGGGTGTCACCTTCGGGGCCGTCGACGCGGTCGAGTCGCTCGACCTGCGCGTGACGGCCGGCTCGTCCGTCGCGCTCGTCGGCCGCAACGGGGCGGGCAAGTCGACGACGCTGCGCGTGCTGGGCGGTGTCGTGCCGCCGTCGCGCGGGACCGCGAGCGTCTGCGGCATCGACGTCGCGGCCCGCCCGCGAGAGGCGCGCGAGGTCGTCGGGTACTGCCCCGACGTCGGCGGCCTGATCCCCCGCGCCACGCCGTGGGAGCACCTGCAGCTCGCCGCGCGCCTGCGCGGCATGCCCGACGGCTGGCAGGAGCGCGGTCGCGACCTGCTCGACCGCTTCGACCTGGCCGGCGCCTCCGACCGCGTCACCGCCGGCTTCTCGCACGGCATGGGCCGGCGGCTGTCGGTGCTGCTCGCCTCGTTCCACGAGCCCCCGGTGCTGCTGCTCGACGAGCCCTTCGACGGCGTCGACCCGATCGGCGTCGAGGCGACCTTCGAGGTCATCGAGCGGGCCCGCGAGCGCGGTGCTTGCGTCGTGGTCTCCACCCACCTGCGCGACCTGGCCACCCGCGCCTGCCCCGACGCGATCGTGCTGCGCGCCGACCGCGAGGTGCCCACCAGCATCAAGCGCAAGATCTCGCTCATGTGCGACGTCGACGTCGAGGCCGTCGTGGCCGCGGTCGACGCGCCGAGCATCTACGACATCCCGAAGGTGCTGCACTCCGAGGGCCTCGACGCCTACGTCGTACGCCGTCTGGGCCTGCCGTTCCGCGACGTCGACTGGACCGACTGGGACAAGCTGCTGCGCCGCGTGCACCAGCCCGCGCACGAGGTCACCGTCGCGCTCGTCGGCAAGTACGTCGACCTGCCCGACGCCTACCTCTCGGTCACCGAGGCGCTGCGCGCCGGCGGCTTCGCGCACGATTGCCGCGTGAACATCCGCTGGGTCACGTCCGACGACTGCGTCACCGAGGAGGGCGCCGAGCGCCTGCTCGGCGACGTCGACGCGGTGTGCGTCCCGGGCGGCTTCGGCGTACGCGGCATCGAGGGCAAGCTCGCCGCGCTGCGCTACACGCGCGAGCGCGGCATCCCGACCCTGGGCCTCTGCCTCGGCCTGCAGTGCATGGTGATCGAGTACGCGCGCAACGTCGCGGGCCTCGAGGGCGCCGGCTCCGCGGAGTTCGACGAGGCGACGCCGTACCCCGTCATCGCGACCATGGCCGACCAGCGCGACGTCGTCGCCGGCGAGCGCGACATGGGCGGCACGATGCGCCTGGGCCTCTACCCGGCCAAGCTCGCCGACGGCTCGCTGGTGCGCGAGGTCTACGGCGAGACCTACGTCGACGAGCGGCACCGCCACCGCTACGAGGTCAACAACGACTACCGCGGCCGCCTCGAGGAGGCCGGGATCTGGTTCTCGGGCACCTCGCCCGACGGCCGGCTCGTCGAGTTCGTCGAGCTGCCGCGCGACCGGCACCCGTACTACGTCGCCACTCAGGCCCACCCGGAGCTGCGCTCGCGCCCGACCAAGGCGCACCCGCTGTTCGCCGGCCTCGTGGGCGCGGCTCTCGTGCGCCGCGGCGTGGCCACCGAGCTCGTCCACGCGTGAGCGGGAGCCGATGAGCTCGTACGTCCTCGAGCCGGCCTGGTCCGGCGACCCGACGACGCTCGCCGACGAGCCCGTGCACAACACGGTGCGCTCGTCGGAGGCGCTCGTGCACGGCAAGGTCTGGGACGTACGCCGCGAGGCCGTCGAGCTCGGTGACGGCCAGACGGTCGTGCGCGACTACGTCGTGCACCCCGGCGCGGTCGGCGTCCTCGCCCTCGACGACCAGGACCGCGTGCTGCTCGTGCGCCAGTACCGCCACCCCGTCGGCATGCAGCTGTGGGAGCCGGTCGCCGGGCTGCTCGACGTGGCCGACGAGTCGCCGCTGGACGGCGCGGCACGCGAGCTCGTCGAGGAGGCGGGGCTCGTCGCCGCCCGGTGGGACGTGCTGGTCGACATCGAGAACTCGCCCGGCGGCTCGAGCGAGACGATCCGCTGCTACCTCGCGCGCGATCTCGCGCCGGCCCCGGGCGGTCGACCCGACGGCGACGGCGAGGAGCGCGATATGCCCTACACCTGGGTCGGGCTCGACTCCGCCGTGGAGGGCGTGCTCTCCGGCCGGTTCTCCGCGCCGCTGACCGCTGTCGGGGTGCTCGCGGCGTACGCGTCGCGCCTGGGCGGCTGGGCCTCGTTGCGCGACGCGCAGTCGCCGTGGCCGCAGCGCGACCACGTCGCCGGCAGCGACCGCGCGCGCGTGTACGGCGCCGCGCAGCAGCGCTGACCGGTCAGTCCGCCAGGACGGGTTCGTAGACGACGAGCACGTTGCCCGACCCTGGCCAGGTGCGTGTCGACAGCAGCCGAAGGCCGACGGGCGGACGGCCGGTGAACAGGGGGATCCCCTCGCCGCCCACCACCGGGAAGATCGTCAGGTGGAGCTCGTCGACGAGCCCGTGGAGGAGCAGCTGGTTCCACAGCGAGCGACCCATCTGGAGCAGGATCGTGCCCTCGCCCTCGGCCTTCAGCGCGGAGATGCGCCCGACGAGGTCGGCGCCCCGCACGATCTCGGTCGTGCTCGCCCACGGGGTGAGCTCGTGCGGCGCGATCCCGTCCGACACGACCAGCTTCGGGGTGCTGGCGATCAGGTCGGCGAACTCGAGCCGCACGGCCGTCGTGGATGCGGAGCCGGCGTACGACGCCCAGAAGTCCTTGTTGCCGAGGAAGGACGAGCGGCCGCTCAGGACCAGGGTCTCGGCCTCGCGGAGCAGCTCGACGTTGTACTCGTCGAAGGCCTCGTTCGCGCCGTACTCGTCGAGCCAGTGCTCGAAGAAGCGGTGGAAGGTCTTGTCCGACGACTCGTAGTAGCCGTCGAGGGTCATGAAGTTGCTGACGATGAGCGTGCGCACGCGCCCACCCTTCCACGACCGGGTCGTCGCGACGAGCGTCGATCGCCGCGTTGTCGTGCGCGGCGTGGCAGGCTGCGCCGCATGAGCATGGGAGTCGACCAGCAGCGGGTGACGGAGCTCCTCGAGCGCGAGCACCGCGCCTACGTCGAGGCGCGTCCGCGGACGCTGGAGCTGTGGCGGCGCGCCGAGGCGTCGATGCCCAACGGTGTCCCGATGAGCTGGCTGCGCAACAGCTTCGAGCCGATCCCGATGTGGGTCGACGAGGGGAGGGGTGCGCACTTCCGCGACGTCGACGGCCACGACTACCTCGACACCAACATCGCGGACATGTCCATGTTCACCGGCTACGCGCCCGAGCCGGTGGTGCGCGCGGTCGCCGAGCGGATGTCGCGCGGCTCGCAGTTCATGGCGCCGACCGAGGACGCGTGCTGGGTCGCAGAGGAGCTCGGCCGGCGCTACGGCGTACCGCTGTGGCAGTTCACACTGTCGGCGACGCACGCGAACAACGAGGCGCTGCGCGTCGCGCGCGCCTCGACCGGCCGCGACGTGGTGGCGTTCTTCGACGGGCACTACCACGGGCACTTCGACGAGAGCCTCGTCGCGATGGTCGACGGCGAGCTCGTGCCCGAGGAGTCGGGCCTTCCCGGAGACGTCACCGACCGCGTTCTGATCCTGCCGTTCAACGACGTCGAGGCGCTGGCCCGTGCGCTCGAGGCCCGAACGGTCGCGGCGGTCGTCACCGAGCCGGCGCTCACCAACGGCGTCGGGCTCGTGCTCCCCGACGACGGCTACCACGAGGCGCTGCGCCGCATCACGCGCGAGACCGGAACGCTGCTGGTGCTCGACGAGACGCACACGCAGGTCGTCGGGCCGGGCGGGCTCACGCGGCTGTGGTCGCTGCAGCCCGACATCGTCAGCATCGGCAAGTCGATCGCCGGCGGGATCCCGTTGGGCGCGTACGGGATGCGGCCGGAGGTGGCCGAGGTCCTGCAGCGCCCGCTCGGTCGCGACGACCCCAAGCCGCTCGTCGCCACCGGCGGCACGCTGTTCGGCAACCCGCTCTCGATGGCCGCTGCCCGAGCGACGATGGACGAGGTGCTGACCGACGACGCCTACGCGCACGCCACGTCGCTCGGAGCGCGTCTCGCCGAGGACCTCGACCTGCTCGTCTCGTCGCACGGGCTCCCGTGGACGGTGCACCGGTTCTGGCCGCGCAGCGGCTTCACGTTCGGGCCGTCGATGCCGCGCGACGCCGCGGAGGCGGTCGCCGGTCTCGACGTACCGCTGCGTCGGCTCATGCGTGCCTACCTCGCCAACCGCGGCGTGTGGGACGCCATCGTCGGTGCGGGTCCGACGATGGGCACGTCGGCGACGGAGGCCGACGTCGACCTCTACGTCGACGCGATGGGTGCGCTGCTCGACGAGCTGGTCGCCTAGAGCGCGATGCCCGCGCCCTGGAAGTGCTCGAAGACCAGGCTGGTCTGCGTGGACTCGGTCTCGGGGCGGCCGGACAGGTTCTGCGTGACGAAGTTGCGCAGGCCCTCGGTGTCGGCGGCGACGACGTGCACGAGGAAGTCGAACGCACCGGCGACGAAGTAGACGTTGATGACGCCGGGCTCGTGGGCGAGCCGCTGCCCGAACTCGAGCAGGCTGCCGCGCGCGCCGGGACGGACCCGCACCGACACGATGGCCTGCAGGTCGGCGCCGACGAGCGTGTGGTCGACGTCGGCGCGGAACCCGCGGATCACGCCGCGCTTGACCAGGTTCTGGGTGCGCAGCAGGCAGGTCGAGGGGGCGACGCCGAGGCGCTCGGCGAGCACGTTGTTGGGCACCCGGCCGTCGCGGACCAGCTCGGTGAGGATGTCGCGGTCGAGGGCGTCGAGCGGCTTGTGAACCGGATTCGGCGACGCGCTCCCGGCAGCGGGCTTCTTCGTACGAGGTGCAGCCATGAGGGAAGAATATCGAACCGGATGCAGGGGTACTCCCGATCTTCGGGACCTGGCCCCATCCTGGCGCGCAACGGCCCCTACGTCACCCGGAGACAGTCCCATGAAGGTCGGCATCCCGCGCGAGGTCAAGAACCACGAGTACCGCGTCGCCATCACGCCCGCCGGCGTGTTCGAGCTGGTCCGCCACGGCCACGAGGTCTACATCGAGAAGGACGCGGGCGTCGGCTCGTCGATCACCGACGAGGAGTACGTGACCGCCGGTGCGACGATCCTGCCGACGGCCGACGACGTCTGGGCCACCGGCGACCTCATCCTCAAGGTGAAGGAGCCGATCGCGGAGGAGTACCACCGCATGCGCGACGGCCAGACCCTCTTCACCTACCTGCACCTCGCCGCCGGTCGCGAGTGCACGGAGGCGCTGCTGAAGAACGGCGTCACCGGCATCGCCTACGAGACCGTCGAGCTGCCCGACCGCTCACTCCCGCTGCTCGCGCCGATGTCCGAGGTCGCGGGCCGTCTCGCCCCGCAGGTCGGCGCGCACGCGCTCATGCGCGCCAACGGCGGACGTGGCGTCCTGATGGGCGGCGTCTCCGGCACCTACGCCGCGAAGGTCGTCGTCCTCGGTGCGGGTGTGTCCGGCCAGAACGCCGCGGCGATCGCGCTCGGCATGCAGGCCGAGGTGCTGCTGCTCGACCTCAACATCGCGCGCCTGCGCCAGGTCGACGCGATCTACCAGGGCCACATGCAGACCGTCGCCTCGAACGCCTACGAGGTCGAGCGCACCGTGCTCGACGCCGACATGGTGATCGGTGCGGTGCTCGTGCCCGGTGCCAAGGCGCCGAAGCTGATCAGCAACGACCTCGTGTCGCGGATGAAGCCGGGCTCGGTGCTCGTCGACATCGCGATCGACCAGGGCGGCTGCTTCGAGGACTCGCGCGCGACCACGCACGCGGACCCGACGTACACGGTGCACAACTCGGTCTTCTACTGCGTCGCCAACATGCCCGGCGCCGTGCCGAACACCTCGACGTACGCGCTGACCAACGTGACGCTCCCCTACGCCGTGGCCCTCGCGAACAAGGGCTGGAAGAAGGCGCTCGCCGACGACAAGGCGCTCGCCCTCGGCCTCAACACCCACGCCGGCCAGATCACCTACGGCGCTGTCGCCGAGGCGTTCCCCGACCTGCCCGCGACGACGCTGGAGTCGGTCCTCGCCTCCTGACGCCGCACTGCGCGCGCGACTGGCGGTCACCCCTGGCGGGTGGCCGCCAGTCGTCTGTGCGGGGCCGGTTCCTCCGTTAGCCTCGCGGTCACAGGAGGTCGCCATGGGGAGCCCGGTCGACGACGTCGCAGGCAAGCTGCAGAGCACGCTCGCGTCGTTCGTGAAGGAGAACCGCCTGCCGGGCGCGACGGCCGGCATCGTGCACGACGGCGAGCTCGTGTGGACCGGCAGCACCGGCTTCAGCGACATCGCGTCGCGCCGGGTCGCCGACGCGCGGACGATGCACCGCGTCGCCTCGATCACCAAGACCTTCACCGCCACGGCTTTGGTGCAGCTGCGCGACGACGGTGCGCTCGGGCTCGACGACCCGCTCGTCGCGCACCTGCCCGAGGTCGCCGACGCGCAGCCGGCTGCCGGGCCGATCGAGGCGGTCACGCTGCGGCTGCTGCTCGCGCACCAGTCCGGCTTCCAGAGCGAGCCGCCGAGGACCGACGTCACCACCGGCGTCTACGAGGGCGACGCCGCGACGAACCTCGCGCGCGCGTCGGAGTTCGGCACCCGGGTCCCGGTGGCGACGCAGGAGAAGTACTCCAACCTCGGCTACCAGCTGCTCGGCGAGGTCGTCGCTCGCCGCAGCGGCATGACGTACGCCGACTTCGTGCGCACCCGGATCACCGAGCCGCTCGGTATGTCGCGCACCGTCCTCGGCCGTCTGACCCCCGAGCTGGAGGCCGACGCCGCGACGCCGTACGCCGGCCGCTGGCTCACCGACGAGCTGTCGCCGGTGACGGATCCGCTCGACATGGTGTCGTCGGAGGGCGGCCTCTGGTCGTGCGTCGAGGACCTCGCCCGCTGGGCCGCCTTCTGGTCGGAGAAGGACGACGACGCCGCGCACGTCGGCGTCCTGTCCCACCTGTCTCGCAAGGAGATGCGCACGCCGCGCTACCTCTCCGACGAGGCATGGACGTCGGCGTTCGGGCTCGGCTGGTACGGCGTCCGCAAGGACGACGTGATCTGGATCCAGCACGGCGGCAGCCTGTTCGGCTTCCGCTCGCTCGTGGCCTTCGACCCCAAGACGCGCGTCGGCGCCGTCGGCCTCATCAACGGCATGGGGATGCCGGGCGAGCTGACCATGTCGCTCGCCGCGATCGCGCGGACTGCCGTGGGCGAGGCTGCGCCGGTCCTCGAGCCGTCGGCACCGACGCCGTCGGCGTACACCGACCTGCTCGGGATCTACGTCGAGCCCGAGCGGTTCGGCGAGACGCTGAGCGTCGAGTGGCGGGACGGTGCCCTGGTGATCCACGACGCCGCAGACCCGCGCGACCTCGGGCTCACCCCGACGAGCGACCCGCTGGTGTTCGACGTCGAGGCCGGGTTCCGGCCCTCGGGGGAGCCGTGCCGGTTCGAGCGCGGCGCCGACGGCCGGATCCGGTCGATGTGGATCGGCGGCGGCTCCTACCGCCGCATGCACCCGGCCGACTGACCTCCGTCGTCGGTTCCTGCTCCCCGGTCGCTGCCTCGGTGCCCCGCCCGGTCGGCGTGCGCCGGCGTGCCGCCGAGCGCGACGGCGTGACCGGGGCGAGCGCTGTCGGTTATGTCAGGTAGCGTCCGCGGCGTGGAGCCCCGACCGTCCCCGCTCGCCCGCAGCGTGCGGCTCTACCTCGACCACCTCGCGGTCGAGCGCGGGCTCGCGGCCAACTCGCTGGCCGCCTACCGGCGCGACCTGGCCCGCTACGTCGCGTTCTGCGAGGCCCGCGGGATCACCGACGTCGCCTCGGTGGGGGAGAACGACGTCGCCGACTTCCTGGTGGCCCTGCGCGCCGGCGACGACGACCACCCGCCGCTCGCGGCCTCGTCCGCCGGACGGGCCGTCGTCGCCGTGCGCGGCTTCCACCGCTTCGCGGCCCGGGAGGGTCTGTCGGTCGCGGACCCGGGTAAGGAGGTCCGGCCCCCCACGCTCACCCAGCGGCTGCCCAAGGCGATCTCGGGGGCCGAGGTGGAGGCGATCCTGGCCGCGGCGGCCGGTGACGAGCCCCGGGCGCTGCGCGACCGGGCCCTGCTCGAGGTGCTCTACGGCACCGGGGCCCGGATCTCCGAGGCAGTCGGGCTCGACGTCGACGACCTCGACCTCGAGGCGGCCTCGGTGCTGCTGCGCGGCAAGGGGAGCAAGCAGCGACTGGTGCCGGTCGGCCGACCGGCCGTGGCGGCGGTCGAGGCCTACCTGGTGCGGGGCCGGCCGGCCCTCGCGTCGGCCGGCACCGGTACGCCGGCGCTGTTCCTCAACGCCCGCGGCGGTCGGCTGACGAGGCAGAGCGCGTGGTCGATCCTGGCGGGGGCGGTGCAGCGCTCGGGCGTCACCGCCGACGTCTCGCCGCACACGATGCGGCACTCCTACGCCACGCACCTGCTCGACGGCGGGGCCGATGTGCGCGTCGTGCAGGAGCTCCTCGGGCACGCCTCGGTCACCACGACCCAGATCTACACCCTCGTCACCGTCGACCGGCTCCGCGAGGTCTACGCCGTGGCGCACCCGCGCGCACGCTCCTGACCTGCGACGACGCCGCTGCGGCCGTCGTCGGGACCGGCCCCGCGTCACTCGTCCGGGACATCCGGCCTTGCCCCGCGCGCACGCGCGGGCCTAGGGTGACGCGCGATCGCCAAGGCGATCAGAAGTCCTAACGTTTCAGAGCTGAGTCACTAGGTGCATATGTCGACAATCGTGCCCGAGCCGGGGGATGCGGCGACCGATCAGGCGGCCAGCGCTGCCCTCGAGGTGGTCGAGGCGGTCCCCACGGTCGTGGAGGAGCAGGCGCCGGCGCAGGCTGCGCCGGTCGTCGTGAGCGAGCCCGCCGCGGTGGTGCTCGACGCCACCGGCCGCCCGGCCATCGACTTCCCGGAGCCCCCGCCGGTGACCGGGCACGGGCCGGCGCGCGTGATCGCGCTGTGCAACCAGAAGGGCGGGGTCGGCAAGACCACGAGCACGATCAACCTCGGCGCGGCCCTCGCGGAGACCGGCCGACGGGTGCTCCTCATCGACTTCGACCCCCAGGGCGCCCTCTCGGTGGGCCTCGGGGTGAACCCGCACGAGCTCGACCTGACGATCTACAACCTGCTCATGCAGCGCGACGTCGCGATCGACGAGGTGCTGCTCAAGACGAGCGTCCCCGGCCTGGACCTGCTGCCGGGCAACATCGACCTCTCCGCCGCCGAGGTGCAACTGGTCTCCGAGGTCGCCCGCGAGCAGACGCTCGCCCGGGTGCTGGCCCCGGTGCTGGGGGAGTACGACATCGTCCTCATCGACTGCCAGCCCTCGCTGGGCCTGCTCACGGTCAACGCGCTGGCGGCGTCGGACGGCGTGATCATCCCGCTGGAGTGCGAGTACTTCGCCCTCCGAGGGGTGGCGCTCCTCATGGACACCATCTACCGAGTGCAGGAACGGATCAACCCTCGACTTGAGGTTGAGGGAATTCTAGCCACCATGTACGACTCGCGTACCCTGCACGGGCGCGAGGTTCTCGCCCGCGTCGTCGACGCCTTCGGCGACAAGGTCTTCCACACGGTCATCGCCCGTACCGTGCGGTTCCCCGAGACGACCGTGGCGGGCGAACCGATCACGACGTACGCATCGAGCTCGACGGGCGCTGCGGCGTACCGCCAGCTCGCGCGGGAGGTGCTGGCGCCATGAGCCGACGAGCGACCCTGCCGGGGGCCGACGAGCTGTTCCGTCGGACCTCCGAGAGCCCGGAGGCCGACGCCGCCCCGGTGGCGGCCCCGGCGCCCGCGCTGGCGGCCGCCCCGGCCCCGACCGCTGCCGCGACGGCGCTCGCCCCGGCCCCGGCCCAGACCGGAGCCGAGGAGGTCGTGGCCGAGCCCGCGACCGAGCCGGCCCGCAGCGCCGCCCGCCCGCGCCGCCGCCCCCGCGCGGGGGACCGTCGGCCCACCGGTCGTGAGCGGCACGAGGAGAAGATCACCGTCTACGTCTCGCCCGAGGAGCTCGTCGACCTCGAGCAGGCCAAGCTGGCGCTGCGCGCCCAGCACGGCCTGGCCGTCGACCGGGGGCGCATCGTGCGCGAGGCCATGGCGGTCGTGATCGCCGACCTCGAGGCCAAGGGCGAGGACAGCATCCTCGTCCGGCGCCTGCGCGGCCTCTGACCGACGGCCCGTCACGGCGTCGGCAGCGACGTCGTCCTTCCCTTCGTTCGGCACCATGAGGGGTATCATCGCAGGTCAGAGGCCTGGGTAAAGCGACAAAACGGTACATCGGCTCATCGCTACGGCAGCGCCCGCCGCATGCTCCGCGGGTCGCGCCACGGGCCGTCATGCGGGCGCCGGGTAGCGTGCCCGCGTGATCGAGGAGAGCGTGGCGTCGCCCGACGTCGAGGACGCGGTCGACCCCGCGCACCCGGACGCGAGCGTCGAGGCGGCGCCGGCCGTCGACGCCGCGCCCATCGACGCCGCCCCGGACGACGCGCCGGCGCCGGCCGCCGAGGCCGGCTTCTCGGTCCGGCTCGACGAGTTCGAGGGCCCCTTCGACCTGCTCCTGTCGCTCATCGCCAAGCACAAGCTCGACGTCACCGTGCTGGCCCTGCACACCGTCATCGACGACTTCCTGGCCCACATCCGTGCCGCGGGGCCCGACTGGGACCTCGACGAGGCCACCGAGTTCCTCGTGGTCGCCGCGACCCTGCTCGACCTCAAGGCGGCCCGGCTGCTGCCCTCGGGAGAGGTCGAGGACGAGGAGGATCTCGCTCTGCTCGAGGCCCGCGACCTGCTCTTCGCCCGGCTGCTGCAGTACCGCGCCTACAAGGACGTCTCGGCCGTCTTCGCCGAGATGATGCGCACCGGCGGGCGCCGCCACCCGCGCGAGGTGGGCCTCGATCCGGTGTTCGCGGGGCTGCTGCCCGAGGTCCTGATCGGCTTGGGGCCGTTGGAGTTCGCCGCCCTGGCCGCCAAGGCGCTGGAGCCCAAGGCGCCTCCGACCGTGAGCGTCTCGCACATCCACGCGATCCGGGTGAGCGTCAAGGAGCAGGCCGTCATCCTGGTCGACCGGCTCAAGCGGCACCCCTCGGCCACCTTCCGCAGCCTGACCTCCGACTGCGACTCGACCCTGCTGGTCGTCGCCCGGTTCCTCGCGCTGCTCGAGCTCTACCGCGAGGGTGCGGTGGCGTTCGACCAGGTCACGCCCCTCGGCGAGCTGCACATCCGCTGGACCGGCTCGTCCGACGGCGTCGTCGAGGTCGAGGAGTACGACGGCACGCCCGCACCGGCACCCCCGCGGGCCGACGGGGGAGCGGCGGACGGGTCGGAGCCGGCGGAGCCGCCGCGGGCGCAGGACGAGGCGCCGGCCGACGAGGTCACAGATGCGGACATCTCGGACTATTTCCGGCATGACTCGGGCCCTGACGCCGAGCACGCCGACGCAGACGACCCGGACGACCCGGACGACCCGGACGACCCGGACGACGAGGAGCAGTCGTGAACGACCAGCCGTCGGTGCCCGACGACGCCGCCCCGGCCCCGGCGCCCGGCGCCCTTGAGGCCCCTGCAGGGGCCCCGGAGGGCTCGGAGGCCGCCGAGGGGACCCCCGACGCCCCTGAGGGGCCGGAGGCCGCGTCAGCGACCTCGGAGGAGGCCTCGGAGGCCCCGGCTGACGACGGTGCGCCCGACGACGACGAGGAGCCCGACGGCACCGACGTCGACGACGAGGACGAGCGCTCCCTCGGGGCGCCCTCGCTCGACGCCGCCCTGGAGGCCGTCCTGCTGGTGACCGACCAGCCGATCGACGTCGCCACCCTCGCCTCCCTCGTGCGCCGGCCGGCGGGGGAGGTGGCCGCGCGCCTGGAGGCGCTGGAGGCCGACTATGCCTCTGCCGGAAGGGGTTTCGAGCTGCGCGAGGTCGCCGGGGGATGGCGGTTCTACACCCGCGCGGACTGCGCCGAGGTCGTCGAGCGCTACGTCCGCGACGGCCAGCAGGCCCGGCTCACCCAGGCCGCGCTCGAGACGCTGGCGGTCGTGGCCTACCGCCAGCCGGTCGCCCGCGCCCGCATCTCCGCGGTCCGCGGCGTCAACGTCGACGGCGT
>JBGAJT010000046.1:0-15588 GCA_044224785.1 Candidatus Nanopelagicales bacterium
AGGACGACGGGCGCGAGATCCGGCGGCTCAAGGCCCGGAGGGAGGCCGAGCGGCTGCCGCGCGGTGCCGCCCCCGGGCTGCCCACCACGCTCGGCCGGGGAGGGCTCTCCGACGCCGAGTGGGTGGCGCAGCTGCTCGCCCTGCGGCACGGCCACGAGGTTGCCGGGCTGCGCACGACCCGCACGCTCCCAGCGCTCGCGGCGGCCGTCGACGCCGACCTGCTCGCGGGTGAGGACGCCGACTCTCTCGCCTCGGCGTGGCGGATCGCCACCCGGGTGCGCGACGCCGCCATGCTCGTACGGGGCACATCGAGCGACATGGTGCCCACAGATGCCCGGGATCTGGCCGCGGTGGGTTACGTTCTCGGGTACCGATCGGGGGAGAGCGGCGCGCTGCTCGACGACTACCGCAGGATCACGCGCAGGGCGCGGGCCGTGGTGGAAAGGGTCTTCTACGGTGACGGCGGGCTCGACAAGCCATCATGAGTCGCGGCGCGTGACCGTGCGCCAGGTGCTCGGCGTCCGCGAGTTCCGCGGCATGGTGATCGCGCAGATCGCCAGCCAGGCCGGCGACCAGATCGCGTCCGTGGCCCTCGCGCTCCTCGTGCTCAACCAGACCGGCTCGCCGCTGCTCGCGGCCGGCACCTTCGCCGTCTCGTTCGTGCCGTCGCTGCTCGGCTCGGCGCTGCTCGCGCCGCTCGCCGACCGCTTCTCGCGCCGCTCGCTCATGCTCGGGGCCGACATCGGCCGGGCGATCACCGTCGCGCTGATCGCGCTCCTCGCCGTCCCGGGCACGCCGCTGTGGGTGCTCTTCGCGCTGCTGTTCGTCTCCGAGCTGTTCACGCCGATGTTCGACTCCGCGCGCATGGCGTCGATCCCCGACGTCCTCGGCACCCCGAGCTACGTCGCCGCGGGCACCGGCCTCTCGCGCGCGCTCAACCTGATCAACCAGGCGGTCGGCCTGTTCGTCGGCGGCCTCATCGTGCAGCTGACGTCGCCGCGCGTGGCCCTGTTCCTCGACGCCCTGTCCTTCATCATCTCCTTCGCCGTCCTCGCGGTGACCCTGCGCGAGCGCCCCTCGCCGCTGGAGTCGACGCCGTCGATCAAGGTGCTGTTCGCCGACCTCACCGAGGGCTGGACGATGCTCATGCGCGATCCGTCGCGCCGGGCCTTCGTCCTGCTCGGCTGGGCGCTGGCGGCACCGCTCGTGGCTCCCGAGGCGGTCGCGCTCGCCTACTCGAAGGACAACGGCGAGGTCGACGGCTGGGGCGGCGCCCTCATGGCGGGGGTCGTGGTGGGTGCTGCGATCGGCAGCGTGCTCATCGGCCGCCGCGCGCTGCGCGTGCAGCTCGACCTCGTCCTGCCGCTGGCGGTCCTCATGTGCCTGCCGCTGCTCGTGACGGGCATCGAGCCACCGATCCCGATCGTGCTCGTGCTGTGGTCGCTGTGCGGTGCAGCGCAGGCCTTCCTCATCCCGGTCATGACCTTCACGACGCTGCTCACGCCCAACGAGGCGCGCGGCCGCGTGGTCGGCATCGCGGCGGCGGGCTTCGCCCTCTTCACGACCCTGGGCTACCTCGCCACAGGCTGGGTCGCGACGCTGACCAGCCCCGCGTTCGCGGTCGTGGTGATGGCGGTCCTCGGACTCGCCGTCGCGGCCATCGCCTACCTGCTGTGGCCGGCCGCGTCGCTGCGCGCCGACATCCGCCGCCTCGAGGCCGTCGACGTCTGACCGCGCGTCCCGCGCCGTTCGACGGGCTGAACCGCGCTGCGCCCGGCTACCGTTCGCCGGTGGAGGGACGGTGAACGCGAGATGAGCGGCCAGGGCGCGCCGAGCCGCGCACCGCGGTGGCTGCCTGTCGCGCGCTGGCTCCCGGCGTACCACCCGCGCCGGCTCCCGGGCGACGTGCTCGCGGGTGCCGTCGTCGCCGCCCTCGCGGTGCCGCAGGCCCTCGGCTACGCCGGCATCGCGGGCGTCCCGGTGCAGGTGGGGCTCTACGCCATCCCGCTGGCCCTCATCGCCTACGCCGTGCTCGGGTCGTCGCCGCACCTCGTCGTAGGTCCGGTCTCGACGGTGTCGGTCCTGTCCGGCTCGCTCGTCGCCGGGCTCGCGCACGGCAGCATGTCGCACGCCGTCGCGCTCACCTCCGCGCTGGCGATCGCGGCCGGCGTCGGGCTGGTGGTCGGCGGTCTTGCGCGCATCGGGTGGGCGGTCGAGTTCCTGTCGCGGCCGATCGTCACCGGCTTCGTGTTCGGCCTCGTGCTGCTCATCGTGCTCGGCGAGATCCCGAGCCTGCTCGGCATGCCGCCCGAGTCCGGCGACGTGCTCGCGCGCGTGTGGGGGCTGCTCAGCCACCTCGGCGACGCCGACATCGCGACCGCGGCGGTGGGGCTCGGCTGCCTGGTCGTGCTCTTCGGCGGCGCGCGCCTGCTGCCGCGCGTGCCGTGGGGCCTGGTCGTCCTCGTCGTGTCGATCGCCGTCTCGAGCCGGCTCGACCTCGCCGCGCAGGGCGTCGCGACGGTCGGCGACGTCCCGCAGGGCGTGCCGACGCTGGGCCTGCCGGGGATCGACCCCTCCGACATCCCGCCGGTGATCGTCGGCGGTCTCGCGATCGGGCTCGTCGCGCTGGCCGAGGGGATGAGCGCGGCGCGCACGTTCGCCGTGAAGCTGGACTACCGGATCGACACCGACCAGGAGCTGGTCGCTGCGGGTGCGGCGAACCTCGCGGCGGGGCTGTCGGGCGGGCTCGGCGTCGGCGGATCGCTGTCGAAGACGGCGTCGGCGGTGCGGGCGGGCAGCTCCTCGCAGGTGACCGGGCTCGTCGCGTCATCGCTCGCGCTCCTGGTGCTCGTCGCGTTCACGTCGTCGCTGACCGACCTGCCGCGCGCGGCGCTGCCGGCCATCGTGATCCAGGCAGTGTGGGGTCTGCTCGACCTCGATGCGCTGCGCCGCTACCTCTCCGTGCGCCGCAACGACTTCCTCGCGGCACTGGCCGCCATGATCGGCGTCCTGCTGCTCGGACCGCTCTACGGCCTGCTGTTCGCGATCGGCCAGTCGCTGCTCGGGCTGGTCTACCGCTCGAGCCGCGTCCACGTCGACGTCATGGGCAAGGTGCCGGGGGAGAAGGCGGCGTGGGGCAGCGCGCAGCGCCACCCGGAGCGGCGCACGGTCGACGGCGTCCTCGTGCTGCGGCTCGACGTGCCGCTCTTCTGGGCCAACGCCACCGAGGTGGTCACGCAGGTGCTCACGACCGTCGACGAGCATCCCGGCACCCACACGCTGCTGCTCGACCTCGAGGCCACCAGCCAGCTCGACACGACGAGCGTCGACGCCCTCGACGTCCTGCTCAGCAAGCTGCGGGCACGCGGCGTGGAGCTCTACCTGGTGCGCGTCTTCCAGCGCGCCCGCGACGTGCTGCGCCGCTCGGGCTTCCTCGACCGCCTGGGCGCCGACCGCATGTGGCACAGCATCTCCGCGGGTGTCCGTGCCGCGCGGGAGGAGCACGAGGCGCTCGTCGGGCACAACGGCATCGAGGACGTCGTCGGCGACTACGTCCCGGGCGAGGAGCGCATCGTCGCCGGCCATCCCGACGACGACCCGGAGGCCGACGTCCCCGCGGTGCCGGAGAAGCACAGCCGGCCCAAGAAGAAGCACAAGGACCGCTAGCCGGCCGTCACCCGGCACCGTCTCCGACGAAGCGGCGCGCGGCGGCCACGGCGTCGTCGAGGGACTCGTGCACGACCTTCGTCGCAGGGAACACGGCGCCGTCGCCGAGCACCGCGGTCGTCCCGGTCGCGTCGAGCTGGCGCAGGACCCCCTCGCTCACCCCTGCGAGGTGCAGCCGCGAGCCGACGGCCTCGAGCTCGGCGGCGTATCGGCGCACGACGGCGATGAAGGTGCTGCCGAGCTCCTGCTTGCCCCGCAGCCGGAGCACCACCACCGACCCCGTCGAGCCGGCGGACACCCGGGGCAGCTGGGCCTCGAGGACCGGCGCGGCGGCGAAGAACAGGCTGCCGTAGGGCTGGAGCACGACGACGTCGTGCGCCCCGAGCTCGGCGGGGACCTCCTCCTCGACGAACCGGCCGTGCTCGTCGACCTCCCAGCAGACGAGCGTGACCTTCGAGGACTGGGAGAAGACGTAGAGCAGGATCGACAGGCCGACGCCGACGAGCACCGCGTACTGCAGCGGGATCAGCAGGGTCAGCGCGAACGTCACGGCCATCGTCGTGGCCTGCGTGGGGCCGGTGCGCCACACGCTGATGACGTTCTCGCGCTTGAACGAGCGCACGCCGACGAGCATCAGCAGGGCGGCCAGCGCGGGCATGGCGAAGTAGCCGAGCGCGGGACCGAACAGCAGGATCAGCACGGCCATCACCGCCGCCGCGACCAGGTTCGCGGCGCGCGACCTCGCACCGGCGGAGGTGACGATGGCGGTGGCCGACATCGAGCCGCCGACCGGCATGCCCTGCAGGAGCCCGGAGGCGATGTTGGCCACGCCCTGCCCGCGGAAGTCCCCGGACGCGTCGGGGTACCGGCCGTCGGGGTTGGGGATCGAGTTGCTGATCCCCGCACCCTGCACGAGCCCGACGAGGGCGAGCGAGAGGGCGGGCACCACCAGGTCGCCCAGCATCGACAGGTCGGGCACGGACAGCGTGGGCAGGCTGCTCGGTACCTGGGCGACGTCGTCGAGGGTCTTCACGCCGTCGAGGCCGAGGAGGGCCGCGGCACCCGACGTCACGACGACGGCGACGACGAGGCCGAGGGAACCCACCGGCGTGCGCTCGAGCACGAGGATGAGCACGATGGTGACGGCACCGACGGCGACGCTCGCCCAGCTCCACTGCAGCGGGTGCAGGAACGTGTCCAGCGACCGCGTGACGCGGTTGCCGTAGCCGGACGAGTACCCGGTCAGGTTCGAGAGCTGGCCCAGGACGATGTTCACCGCCACCGCGTTCACGAACCCGGTGAGGACGGCGTTCGGCACGAACCGCACCAGGGTGCCCAGCTGCAGCAGCCCCAGCAGGAGCATGACGGCGCCGGTCAGCACCGACAGCGTGAACAGCGCGCTCGAGGCCTGCGGCCCGCCGTGCAGGAGGGGGACGTCGGCCACGATCACCGACATGGCCCCCGTCGCCTGCACCGACATGAAGACCGAGGACGTGGCGAGGGCGCCGGCGGCGGTGCCGACGAGGTAGCCGTAGAGGCCGTACGCGGGGTTGACCCCGGCGAGGAGCCCGCTGGCCAGACCGTCGGGCACGCTCTCGACGCCCAGGGTCAGGCCGGCGCGCAGGTCCGGCCCGATCGTCGCGCGGCTCCCGAGGTAGCCCATCAGCCGCTCCGCTGCAGCGGGGTGCCGTGGCACGCGGAGAACGCGACCCCCGATCCGCAGGTGCAGGCTGCATCCGGAGCGAGCTTCGCGTCGCGGCCGGCGTACCAGGTGCGCAGCCCGGTGGCGTCGCGCCCGTTGCGCAGCAGCGCCGCCATCAGCTGCATCGGCTCGTCGACGTGCCGGAAGAACCGCTGGTAGCCGTCGCAGAGGTAGTGCAGCCCGGGCTCGCCGTCGGCGGTGACGAGGAACCGGTCCTTCGGGCAGCCGCCGTGGCAGGCGAAGCGGACGTCGCAGCGCAGGCACTGGGCGGGGAGGGTGTCGCGCTTGGCGTTCCCGAACGCCCGCTGCTGCGGCGAGTCGACCAGCTCGAGCAGGGTGCGGCCCTCGGCGATGTTCCCGAGGAGGTGCTCGGGCTCGACGTAGTGGTCGCAGGAGTAGAGGTCGCCGTTGTGCTCGAGAGCCACGGCGTCGCCGCAGGTCTCGGCGTGCACGCACGCACCGGTCTGGTGCATGCCCAGCCAGTGGGCGAGCGCGGTGTCGAAGGTCGGGACGAAGACGTCGCCGACGTCGTGGCGCGCCCACTCCTCGAACACGTCGACGAGGAAGCGCCCGTACTGCTCGGCCCCGACGCTCCGGTGCGTGACGAGGTCGCCCTCCTGCCGGTACAGCGGGCGGTCGCCGGCCCGCGCGCCCCAGCCGGACTCGGCGAGCGGGAGCAGCTCGGGGGTGGCGCGCTCCACGATCGGGATGAGCTGGACGAAGGTGGCGCCGAGCTCGTCGCGGAGGAACGTGTAGACCTCGCGGCCGTGATCGCCGTTGGCCGCGTTCACGGTGACCAGCGCGTTCCAGTCGACGCCGTGCCGCTTCAGCGCCTCGATGCCGCGCACGACGCGGTCGTACGTCGGCTTCCCACCCTTGTCGACGCGGTAGGCGTCGTGCATCGCACGTGGGCCGTCGATCGAGACGCCGACCAGGAACCCGTTGTCGCGCAGGAACTCCGCCCAGGCGTCGTCGATCAGCGTGGCGTTGGTCTGGAGCGTGTTGAGCACGCGTTGGCCCGGGGCGGCGTACCGCTGCTCGAGCTCGAGCGTGCGCGCGAAGAACTCCAGGCCCATGAGCGTGGGCTCGCCGCCCTGGAACGCGACCACGACCTCGTCGACGCCGCGGTGCGCGGCGAGCAGCTGCGCGACGTAGGCCTCGTGCACCTCGGGCGGCATCCGGAAGCCGCTGCCCGGGTAGAGCGCCTCCTTGGACAGGAAGAAGCAGTACTCGCAGTCGAGGTTGCAGATCGCGCCGGTCGGCTTCGCCATGACATGGAACGAGCGCGGAGCGGACACGGGTCCCATGCTGCCCTCTCGGTCGTGGCCACGCGGCGGAAGGCTCAGGGCCGTCGAGACGGCCCTGAGCGTGGTCCCGACGGCTGCTAGTCGAGCATGAACCAGCCGCGGACCTCGGCCTCGTGGTCGCGGTACGGCGTCCCGCTGACGTCGAGCACCACCCGGTCGAGCGTCCCGCCGGTGAACGGGAACGGCGGTGTGTACGACGAGGTGACCGGCGACCCCTCCTTGCGCCCGACGACGTGGCCGTCGCCGACGGGGTTGAAGTAGCCCGGCTGCGTGATGAGCGGGCTGCTGCCCACCTCGACGTCGTCGATGTAGAGGCGCAGCGTGCCCTTCGCCCCCGGTGCGGGCGGCTCGCTGCGGCCCTCGACGGTGAACTCGGCCGTCAGCACGTGGGGACCGGGCTCGAGCTCGCGGTCCGAGGTCACCACGGTGCGCGTGATGTCGAGCCAGTTGTAGGCGTAGACGAGGCGCCGGCCCTGCACGTGCAGGGAGTGCCCGCCGGTGACGCCGCCGTGCGCGTAGAGCACCCCCTCAGCGTCGGGGGACTCGATGACGACGCCTGCCGAGATCGTGTACGAGCGCCCCGGCATGTTCGGACCGGAGAACTCGGGCACCGGCGAGAGGCCCGGGTAGAAGACGTAGCGGTCTCGAGGCGGCGCACCCTTGGGCCGGTCGGCGAGCACCTGCTCGAGGGCATTGCGGTCGTCGAGCGGCAGGCCGTGGTAGTCCTCGGCGAGCTCGAACCACCGCGCGATCAGGGCCGCGAGCCGCTCCGGGTTCTCGGCGGCGACGTCGCGCGACTGAGCCCGGTCCTCCTCGACGTGGTAGAGCTCCCACTCGTCGTTCTCGAAGCCGCCCCAGCCCGCCAGCGGCGGGTGCATCGTCGTGGCCAGCCAACCGTCCTGGTAGATCGCGCGCTGCCCGAGCATCGCGTAGAACTGCTCGTGCTTGGCCGGTGCCGCAGGATCGGACAACGACGCCGCGAAGCTCTCGCCCTCGATCGGGCTCTGGTCGTAGCCCGCGACCCGCTCCGGCGGCTGGATGCCGAGGAGCTCGTAGACGGTCGGGACCACGTCGACCGCGTGGATGTACTGCTGCCGCGGTCGGTCGTCGTGCGCGATGCGCGCGGGCCAGGAGACCAGGCACATGTCGGCGATGCCGCCCTCGTAGCCGGCCCAGCGCTTCCAGTACGGGAAGGGGGTGTCGAACGCCCACGCCCAGCCGGTGTTGTAGTGGTTCGAGGTCGTCGGCCCGCCGAGGTCGTCGATCCGTGCCAGGGACAGGTCGGTCGGCGTCGGGATGCCGTTGAAGAAGTGCATCTCGTTGAACGTGCCGTTGGGGCCGCCCTCGCCGCTCGCCCCGTTGTCGCTGACCGCGACGATGATCGTGTTGTCGAGCTGGCCGGACTCCTCGAGGAAGTCGAGCAGGCGGTCCACCTGGGTGTCGGTGTACTCGACGTAGCCGGCGAAGACCTCGGCCATGCGCACGAACAGGCGCTGCTCGTCCTCGGACAGCGAGGCCCACGGGCGCACGGTGTCGAGCAGCGGCCACGGCTTGCCGTCGGGGCTGGTGCGCAGCGGCTCGCCGTGCGGGTTGATGGGGGAGAGCTCGGTGCCGTCGGGCAGCAGGCCGAGCTCCTTCTGGCGCGCGAGGATCCGGTCGCGGATCGCCTCGTAGCCGTCGTCGAACACGCCCTGGTAGCGGTCGGCCCACTCGGGCCACACGTGGTGCGGCGCGTGGGCGGCGTCGAGGGAGAAGTAGAGGAACCAGGGCTTGTCCGGGTCGATCGTCGTGGAGTCCTTGATGAAGCCGATCGCGCGGTCGGTGAGGTCCCACGCGACGTGGTAGCCGTCCTCCGGCGTCGCCGGCGGCTCGACCGGGTGGTTGTCGTGGACGAGGTCGGGATACCAGCAGCTGGTCTCGCCGCCGAGGAAGCCGTAGAAGCGCTCGAAGCCCCGGCCCAGCGGCCAGCGGCGCTTCCACGCGCTCATCCCGGTCTCCTCGCCGGGCGTCAGGTGCCACTTGCCGACGCAGTAGGTGTTGTAGCCGTTCTCGACCAGCACCTCGGAGATGAGCCCGTTCTCGAACGGGATACGCGTGGAGATGCCGGGGAAGCCCGAGCTGAACTCCGCGATCGTGGCCATGCCGTTGCTCGTCGCGTTGCGACCGGTCAGCAACGAGGCCCGGGTGGGGGAGCACAGGGCGGTCGTGTGGAAGTTGGCGTACTTGACGCCGCGCTGCGCGATCCGGTCCATCGCCGGGGTGCGGACGGGACCGCCGAAGCTCTCCATCGTCCCGAAGCCGACGTCGTCCCAGACGACGAAGAGCACGTTGGGTGCGTCGTGCGGAGCCTGGGGGGCGACGAACGGAGCCCAGTCCGGCTCGGCGTCCCGGATGTCGAGTGCGACCTTGCCGTTCCACTGCACTGCCATCGACCGACTCCGTCCTCGGGGCGCTCTGCGTCACCACTCTTCCAGAGCCTGTCGCCGCAGTCCGCCCGAGCCATCGACCGGATCGGTGGATCATGCGCGGTCCGGGGCGTCGGGTGGCCTGCGGCGGGAGAGCGCTGGTAGGCAGGTCGGCTCGACCCGGGCGTTGTCCGGTGACGCGTTCGTCGGGGTGGAGGGCGCATCGAGGGGGGCGGGTGCAACCGGGGCGTTGTCGGGTGGCGCGTTCGTCGGGGTGGAGGGCGCATCGAGGGGGGGCGAGTGCAACCGGGGTGTTGTCGGGTGGCGCGTTCGTCGGTGGAGAAGGGCGCATCAACGGGGAGTGGTCCGGCCGGGGCGTTGTCGGGTGGCGCGTTCGTCGGTGGTGAACCGGTCCGTCGAGCGAGGTGCGTGGTGACCGGGCGGCGTTGAGTGATGGTGCCGCGGGCGTGCTCTCCGTGATCATGGAAGTGCCGAAAGTAGTTGCGGTTCAACGGATTTCGTCGACTGAAGGTCTTGACAGAAATCCGACAGATGTGCGAGGATCTGAACATGTCCGAGACGCTTGCTCCTGACGAGAGCCCCGTGGCGGGCTCTGTCGTCGCCGATGAGTGGGACGTCGATCAGGAGTGGCTGGAGCAGGCTGCGCTGGACTCGCTGGCGGCGGAGTTCTCGTTGCGTCCCGACGGTTTCCCTCTCGGGTGCTCGGAGGTTCCGGAGTTCGTCGACGACGACAGGTTCTCCGACGAGGACCTGCTGGCGATGCGGGGTCCGGTGTCGGCGTGGGACCTGGTCGGCCTGACCTCGATCGACCCTGCCGGCCTGTCCCGCGACGGGAAGCTCGAGTACGTCCGCCGGATGGAGGCGCTGGAAGCTCTGGTCGCCGCGCGCAAGAACCGCGGCCTGGTCGCGATGGCCGGGACCGATGGCAGCGACTCGATGTCTGACCGGCACGTCGCGATGGAGGTCGCGCAGCTGCGTCGCGTCGGCGAAGGCGCGGCGGCGAGCGGGATCGCGACCGCGCGTGCGCTGCATGTGGAGTTCCCGAAGTTCCTCGCAGCGCTCGAGGCGGGCGAGGTCAGCGAGTGGCACTGCCGGGTTCTCGTGTCCGAGACCGTCCACGTCGTCGACCCCGCCACGATCGTCGCGTTGCAGGAGCGGCTGCTGCCGAAGGCGAAGCGCACGACGCCGGGCCGGTTCCGCACCGAGGTCCGCAAGGCCGTCGCCGACCTCGACGCGCTCGGCCTGCCGGCCGACGACCACCGTCGCCGCCTGCTGCTGCTGGCGAACCCGCTCTCCGACGAGCAGCCGGGCATGCGCACCACGCTGGTGCCGGGGCTCCTGGCCACGCTGCGCCGCAACGTCGGCCGCGGCACGAGCGACGTCGCGCTGTTCGAGTCCGGGGCGGTCGTGCGGCTGCGCGACGGCCAGGGCGAGCGCGGCGTCACCGACCCGCCGCGCCCGTCGGTCGCCGGGCGCCCGTCCGACACCGAGGTCTCGTCGCTCGAGGCGCTGCTGCCCGACCAGCCGCTGCACGTCGCGGTCGCGCTGGCCGGCGGGCGCACGCCCGACGGCTGGTGGGGCGACGGCGCGCCGGCCGGCTGGGCCGACGCGATCGAGGCTGCGCGGCTCGTGGCCCGCGCGGTCGGGGTCGAGCTCGAGGTGCGGCGCGGCAGCGCGCCCGCCCCGTGGCACCCGGGCCGTTGCGCCGAGCTGGTGCTCGACGGCGAGGTCGTCGGCTACGCCGGCGAGGTCGCGCCCAAGGCGTGCGAGACCGCAGGGCTGCCCAAGCGCACCGCGGTGATGGAGCTCGACCTCGGTGCGCTCATCGGCGCCGCGGTCGAGGTGGTGACGGCCACGCCGATCTCGACGTACCCGGTCGCCAAGGAGGACGTCGCGCTCGTCGTCGCGTCCGACGTCCCGGCCTCGGCCGTCGAGGCGGCCCTGGTGTCGGGCGCCGGTCCGCTGCTGGAGTCGGTGCGCCTGTTCGACGTCTACGCCGGCGAGCAAGTGGGGGAGGGCCGCAAGTCCCTCGCCTACGCGCTGCGCTTCCGCGCGCCCGACCGCACTCTCAAGGTCGACGAGGTCGCCGCCGCCCGCGACTCTGCGGTGGCGGCTGCGACGGCGAGTGTCGGAGCCGTCCTGCGCGGATGATCTCGGAATATCCGGATATGTGTATAGTTCTGATGTGATCAGGACCTACCTCGCGGCGGTCGCCGGTGCCTCCGGGTACGCCGGCGGCGAGCTCGTGCGGCTGCTGCTCGGCCATCCGTCCTTCGAGGTCGGCCCGCTGGCCGCGGGCTCGAGCGAGGGGAGGCGGGTCACCGACCTGCACCCCCAGCTGACGCCGCTCGCCGACCGCAGCTTCGTCGCGACCGACGTCGACGTCCTCGCGCAGGCCGACGTCGTCTTCCTGGCTCTGCCGCACGGCGAGTCCGGCTCGATCGCCGCCGCGCTCCCGCCGGGGACGCTCGTCGTCGACCTCGGTGCCGACCACCGGCTCGCGGACCCCGAGGCGTGGTCGCGCTACTACGGCGGCAGCCACAGCGGCACCTGGACCTACGGCATGCCCGAGCTCGGCGACCAGCGCGCCGAGATCGCCCGTGCCACGCGGATCGCCAACCCCGGCTGCTACCCGACCGGCGTCATCCTGGGCCTGGCGCCGCTGCTGGCCGCCGGTCTCGTCGAGCCCGACGACGTCGTCGTGGTGGCAGCGAGCGGCACGACAGGTGCTGGCCGCAAGCCTTCCGACACGCTGCTCGCGAGCTCGGTGATGGGGCAGCTCTCGCCGTACAAGGTTGGCGGCGTCCACCAGCACACCCCCGAGATCGAGCAGGCGCTCACCGGCGCTGCCGGCGAGGCGGTGACCGTGTCGTTCACGCCGGTCCTCGCGCCGATGCCGCGCGGCATCCTCGCGACGAGCACGGCGCGGCTCGCGGAGGGCGTCACCACCGAGGAGCTGCAGGAGGCGCTGCACGCGGCATACGTCGACGAGCCGTTCGTCACCGCGCTGCCGAACGGCTCCTGGCCGCAGACCGGCGCGACGCTGGGTGCCAACTCCGTGCACCTGCAGGTCGCAGCCGACCAGCACGCGGGCCGCGCGGTCGTCGTGTCCGCCATCGACAACCTCGTGAAGGGCGCCGCCGGCCAAGCGCTGCAGAACGCCAACCTCGCCCTCGGTCTCGTGGAGACCGTGGGCCTCACCGCGATCGGGGTCGCCCCATGACCGTCACGACGCCCCAGGGATTCCGCGCCGCCGGCGTGGTCGCCGGGCTGAAGTCCAGCGGCAGCAAGGACGTCGCCGTCGTCGTCAACGACGGCCCGCTCACCGCGGCAGCGGGCGTGTTCACGCGCAACCGTGTGAAGGCCGCACCGGTGCTCTGGTCTCAGCAGGTGCTCAAGGCGGGCGCCGTCCGCGCGGTGGTGCTCAACTCCGGCGGCGCGAACGCGTGCACCGGTCCCGACGGCTTCCTCGACACGCACCGCACGGCCGAGCACCTCGCGGGCGCGCTCGAGATCGGCGCGGGCGAGGTCGCGGTCTGCTCCACCGGCCTCATCGGCCAGCGACTCCCCACCGACACGCTCTTCGCCGGTGTCGACGCCGCAGTGGCCGGCCTCTCGGCCGACGGCGGCGGTGACGCGGCCGCAGCGATCATGACCACCGACTCGGTCCCCAAGACCGCGGAGGCCGTGCGCGGCGGCTGGTCCGTCGGTGGGATGGCGAAGGGCGCGGGCATGCTCGCGCCGTCGCTGGCCACGATGCTCGTCGTCGTCACGACCGACGCCGTCGCCGACGCCGACACCCTCGACCGCGCGCTGCGCGCCGCCACACGGGTCACCTTCGACCGCGTCGACAGCGACGGGTGCACGTCGACCAACGACACGGTGCTGCTGCTGGCCAGCGGTGCGTCGGGGGAGACCCCGGCGTACGCCGACCTCGAGGCGGCCGTCACCGAGGTGTGCGCGAGCCTCGCACGCCAGCTGGTGGCCGACGCCGAGGGCGCGAGCAAGGACGTGCGCATCGAGGTCGTCAACGCGGCCACCGAGGGCGACGCGGTCGAGGCCGGTCGTGCCATCAGCCGCGCGAACCTCGTCAAGTGCGCCATCCACGGCGAGGACCCGAACTGGGGTCGCATCCTCGCCGAGCTCGGCATGACGAGCGCAGCGTTCGAGCCGGATGCCGTCGACGTCGCGATCAACGGGGTCTGGGTGTGCCGTGACGGCGCGACGGGGGAGGACCGCGACCTCGTGGACATGTCCGGTCGCGAGGTCACGATCACGATCGACCTCCGCTCCGGGAAGGAGTCCGCGACGGTGTGGACCAACGACCTCACCGCGGCCTACGTGCACGAGAACTCGGCGTACTCGACGTGACCGGCGACCGCGCGGAGGCGCTGGCCAAGGCGGCCGTCCTCGCCGAGGCGCTGCCGTGGCTCGAGCGCTTCCACGGCGCCCCCGTGGTCCTCAAGTACGGCGGCAACGCCATGGTCGACCGAGCGCTCGGCGAAGCGTTCGCCGCTGACGTGATGTTCCTGCGGCTCGCGGGGCTGCGCCCCGTCGTCGTCCACGGCGGCGGCCCGCAGATCTCCTCGATGCTCGAGAAGCTGGGGATCCCGGGGGAGTTCCGCGGCGGCTACCGCGTCACGAGCCCGGAGGCGATGGACGTCGTGCGCATGGTGCTCACCGGTCAGGTGCAGCGCGAGGTCGTCGGCCTCATCAACGCGCACGGCCCGTATGCCGTCGGACTGTCGGGCGAGGACGCCCACCTGTTCACCGCGGAGCGCCGCGACGTCGTGGTCGACGGCGAGCCCGTCGACATCGGACTGGTCGGCGAGGTCACCGAGGTGCGCCCCGACTTCGTGCGCCAGCTGCTCGACGACGGCCTCGTGCCGGTGGTCTCCTCGGTCGGGCGCGGCGTCGACGGTCAGGCCTACAACGTCAACGCCGACACGGCTGCAGCGGCGCTGGCGATCGCGCTGGGCGCCGACAAGCTCGTGATGCTCACCGACGTCGAGGGCCTCTACGCGGACTGGCCGGCCAGCGACGAGGTGATCCGCACGATCGGCGTCAGCGCGCTCGAGGCGATGCTCCCGTCGCTCGCCAGCGGCATGGTGCCCAAGATGGAGGCGTGCGCCCGCGCGGTGCGCGGCGGGGTGCCGCGCGCCCACGTCATCGACGGCCGGCTCGCCCACGGCGTCCTGCTCGAGGTCGTGACGTCGTCGGGCATCGGCACCATGGTGCTGCCCGACGACGCGCACCTCTTCGAGGACGAGCCCGGCGACGAGGTCGTGGGGCTGTCATGACCGCCACCGAGGACCTGCAGCGCCGCTGGGACGCCGTCATGCTCCGCAACTACGGAACGCCGCCGGTCGCGCTCGCCAGCGGCGCGGGCGCGGTGGTGACCGACGTCGACGGCAACGAGTACGTCGACCTCCTCGCCGGGATCGCCGTGTCCTCGCTGGGACATGCGCACCCGGCGATCGCCGAGGCCGTCGCGCGCCAGGCGGCGACGCTCGTCCACACGAGCAACCTGTACCTGCACGAGCCGGGCGTCGCGCTCGCCGAGCGCCTCGCCGCCCTCGTGCCGGCGCCCACCCGCGTGTTCCTCTGCCAGGACGGCGCGACCGCGAACGAGGCGGCGCTGAAGATCGCGCGCAAGCGCGGCAACGCCCTGGGGCGCACCCGGATCGTGTCGACGCACGGCGGGTTCCACGGCCGCACGGCGGGATCGCTCGCGGTCACCGGTACGCCCGCTAAGCGCGAGCCCTTCGAGCCGCTGCCCGGAGGCGTCGAGTACGTCGAGCACGGCTCGGTCGACCCGCTACGCGCCATGGTCGACGAGCGGACCGCGGCGGTGATTCTCGAGCCGGTGCAGGGGGAGAGCGGCGTCGTGCTGCCGGCGGAGGGCTACCTGGCCGCAGCGCGCGAGATCTGCGACGCCGCAGGCGCTCTCCTCATCGTCGACGAGGTGCAGTCGGGCATCGGACGCGCCGGGGTGTGGCTGATGAGCGTCGACCAGGGCGTCGTCCCCGACGTCATCACCCTCGCGAAGGGCCTCGCCGGCGGCATGCCGCTCGGTGCGGTCCTCGTCACCGGTGATGCCGGCGACGTCCTCGTGCCGGGCGACCACGGGTCGACGTTCGGCGGCAACCCCGTGTCGTGCGCCGCGGCGCTCGCGGTGCTCGACACCATCGAGCGCGACGGGCTGCTCGAGCACGTGCGCGCGATCGGCGAGCGGTGGTCGGCGTCGTTCGACGCGATCGACCACCCGCTGCTCGAGTCGAACCGCGGCGTCGGCCTCTGGCGCGCGCTCGAGCTCACCGAACCGGTCGCGCCCGCGGTCGAGGCCTCGGCGCGACGGCACGGCTACCTCGTGAACGCCGTGCGCCCCACGACGATCCGGCTGGCGCCGCCCCTCGTCCTGACGGCCGAGCAGGCTGACGCGTTCGCCGCGGCGCTGCCCGCGATCCTGGACGACGCACGATGACCA
>JBGAJT010000047.1:0-15475 GCA_044224785.1 Candidatus Nanopelagicales bacterium
CCGACGCCGCCGAGACCGGTGACGGTCACCAGTCGATGGTCGGTCATCAGCGCCTCGAGCTGCGCCACCTCGTCGTGGGGGGGGGCGCCCGGCGCGGCCGCCGCGTGGGCGGGGTTGGGGTCACATCGGGCGTGCGGATCCGCGCGCCGCGTCGAGCAGGCGCGCAGCGAGGTCCGCGACGGGGTGGGCGGGCAGCAGCGAGGCGGCGATGCCCGCGGTGGCGAGCGGTGCGACCAGCGGGTGGTCGTCGTCGGCGAGATGGACGACGTCGGCCTGCCGCAGGAGCGACCAGGCCTCGTCGGTGAGCAGCCCGGGGGCGACCCGGGGCGTCGTCGCGAGCAGGACGAGCCGGTCGCCCACGGATCAGCTGCCGGAGGGCTGCGGAGAGGCCGAGGTGCTCGCGCCGTCGCCCGGGGTCGACAGGTCGTTCGGCGGGTCGGCGAGACCGGCGGTCTCGGTGTCCCACTTGCCGAAGCGCGGGGCGATGTCGACGCCGAGGTCGTCGGCGACCTCGGTGAGGTAGGCCTTCACGGCGGCGTCGACCTTCACCGCGTCGGTCTCGCCGGGGGCGAGCTTCTTCTCCAGCGCGGTCTTGATGATGACGGCGCGCGCGGCCTGCGGGATCTGGCTCTCCGGCGTGCCCGACGCCGCGAGGTTCTCGACGAACTTCGCGCGGTCGCCGCCGGCGTTCGCGGCGACGGCGTCGCCGATGAGCTTGTCGATCTCGCCCTGGGTGACGGTGATGTTCTGGCGGCGGGCCGCCTCGTCGAGCAGCAGGTAGGTCACGTTGTCGGTGAGCACCCGCGACGTGGCCTTCTCGTCGTCCCAGCTCGCGCCCTTGAGCGCGGTGACCTGGGTCTTGAGCTCGTCGACCGTGGTCGACAGCTCCGACACGCTGATGCTCGTGCCGCCGACCGAGGCGGCCGTGCCGGCCGAGGGCGTGCTGCACGCAGCGAGGGCCAGGCCCGCGAGCAGCGGGATCGCGACGAGGGCGGCGGGGCGGCGGAGCTTCACGGACGTACCTCTCACGTGGCGGTGACCGGCTCGAGCAGCACGGCGTCCAGGAGGTCGCGCAGCCAGTCGAGCAGGGCGGTGTCGCGGACCGGCTGGCCGCCCACTCGGGCGGTCATCGGGCGCGGCACCAGGATCGTACGGGTCGCGGGCTTCACAAGACTTCCCGGGTAGAGCCGGGACAGCCGCATCGCCCGGGAGTCCGGCAGTTCGACGGGCGAGAACCGCAGGTAGTTCCCCTGCGCGACGATCTCGGTGACGCCGGCCCGCCGGGCGTGGATCCGCAGGCGCGCGACCGAGAGCAGGTTCGAGACCGGCTCGGGGAGCTGGCCGTAGCGGTCGACCAGCTCCTCCGCGACGGCCGCGACGTCGTCGTCGCTGGTCGCCGCGGCGAGCCGCTTGTAGGCCTCGAGGCGCAGCCGCTCCTCCGCGACGTAGTCGTGGGGCACGTGGGCGTCGATCGGCACCTCGATCTTGACGTCGGCGACCTCCTCGACCGCACCGCCCTGGCGGTACTCCGCGACGGCCTCGCCGACGAGCCGCACGTAGAGGTCGAACCCGACGTCGGCGATGTGACCGCTCTGCTCGCCGCCGAGCAGGTTGCCGGCGCCGCGGATCTCGAGGTCCTTCATCGCGACCGCCATGCCCGAGCCGAGGTCGGTGTTGGCGGCGATCGTCTGCAGCCGGTCGTGCGCGGTCTCGGTGAGCGGCTTCTCCGGCGGGTAGAGGAAGTAGGCGTAGCCGCGCTCGCGGCTACGGCCGACGCGACCGCGCAGCTGGTGCAGCTGCGAGAGCCCGAACATGTCGGCGCGGTCGAGGATCAGCGTGTTCGCGTTCGGGATGTCCAGGCCGCTCTCGACGATGGTCGTCGAGACGAGGACGTCGAACTCCTTCTCCCAGAAGTCGACGATCACCTGCTCGAGCGCGTGCTCGTTCATCTGGCCGTGCGCGGTCTGGATGCGCGCCTCCGGCACGAGGTCGCGCAGCTTGCTCGCGACGCGGTCGATCGACTCCACGCGGTTGTGCACGAAGAACACCTGGCCGTCGCGCAGCAGCTCGCGGCGGATCGCGGCAGCGACCTGCTTGTCGTCGTACGGGCCGACGTAGGTGAGCACCGAGTGGCGCTCCTCCGGCGGCGTCTGGATCGTCGACATCTCGCGGATGCCGGTGACGGCCATCTCCAGCGTGCGCGGGATCGGGGTCGCCGACATCGTCAGGAAGTCGACGTCCATGCGCATCGCCTTCAGGTGCTCCTTGTGCTCGACGCCGAACCGCTGCTCCTCGTCGACGATCACGAGGCCGAGGTCCTTGAAGCGCACCTCGGTGCTGAAGAGGCGGTGCGTGCCGATGACGACGTCGATCGTGCCGTCGGCGAGCGCGGCGATGACCTCCTTGGCCTCCCTGTCGGTCTGGAACCGCGAGAGGGCCGCGACCTTCACCGGGAACGGCGCGTAGCGCTCGGTGAAGGTCGAGAGGTGCTGCTGCACGAGCAGCGTCGTCGGCACGAGCACCGCGACCTGCTTGCCGTCCTGCACCGCCTTGAACGCCGCGCGCACGGCGATCTCGGTCTTGCCGTAGCCGACGTCGCCGCAGATCAACCGGTCCATGGGGATGACGTTCTCCATGTCCTGCTTGACCTCGTCGATGCAGGAGAGCTGGTCGGGCGTCTCGTTGTAGGGGAACGCGTCCTCGAGCTCGCGCTGCCACACGGTGTCGGTGCCGAACGCGTGGCCGCGGCTGGCCATGCGCGCGGCGTACAGCCGGATCAGCTCGCCCGCGATCTGGCGCACGGCCTTGCGGGCGCGCGCCTTCGTCTTGGTCCAGTCCGCGCCGCCGAGGCGGTGCAGCGACGGCGCCTCGCCGCCGACGTACCGCGTCACCTGGTCGAGCTGGTCGGTCGGGACGTAGAGCCGGTCGCCCGGCTGGCCGCGCTTGGCGGGCGCGTACTCGATGACGAGGTACTCGCGCGTCGCCCCGGCGACGGTGCGCTGCACCATCTCGACGTAGCGGCCGACGCCGTGCTGCTCGTGGACGACGTAGTCGCCGGCCTTGAGCTGCAGCGGGTCGATGGTGGCGCGCCGCTTGGTCGGCATCCTCCGGGCGTCGCGCGTGGTGGTGCGCTGGCCGACGAGATCGGTCTCGGTGAGCACCGCGAGCCGCAGCGCAGACGACACGAAGCCGTGCTCGAGCCCGCCGGTGACGACGACCGCGGTACCGGGCGCCGGCGCCGAGTCCACCGCGGCGTCGAGACGGACCGCGAGGCCCTCGCCGCGCACCGACTCCGCCATGCGCTCGGCCGTGCCGTGGCCGGCGGTGACGAGGACGACCGACCACGACGCGGCAAGCCATTCCCCCACCTGCGCCATCGCCCTCGCCGTCTCGCCGCGGTAGCTGTCGGCGGCGCGGACGTCGACGGTCACCCGGTCGACGAGCTCCGGGTCGAGCGCGCCGAGGTCGTCGTCGTCGCCGTCGGCCATGTCGCCGCCGAAGGGCGACAGCCCCCACCACGGGATGCCGCGCTCGAGCGCGGCCGCGCGCACGTCGGCGACGGAGCGGTACGACGCCGCCCGCAGGTCGATCGGCGTGACGTTGCCGGCCGCCGCGTTGTGCCACGACGCGGCGAGGAACTCCTCGCTCGTGGCGACGAGGTCGTGCGCACGGGTGCGCACGCGCTCGGGGTCGCACACGACCACGAGCGAGCCCTCGGGCAGGAGGTCGACGAGGAGCTCCATGCCGTCGGCGAGCACGGGCGCGAGCGCCTCCATGCCCTCGACGCCGATGCCCTCGACGAGCTTGTCGAGCAGGTCGAGCAGCTCGGGGTGCTGGTCGCGCAGGACGCGGGCGCGGTCCTTCACCTCGTCGGTGAGCAGCAGCTCGCGGCAGGGCGGCGCCCACAGGCCGTGCGGCGCGACCTCGAGGGAGCGCTGGTCCGCGACCTTGAACCAGCGGATCTCCTCGACCGTGTCGCCCCAGAACTCCAGGCGGACCGGGTGCTCCTCGGTCGGCGGGAACACGTCGAGTATGCCGCCGCGCACCGCGAACTGGCCGCGCTTGTCGACGAGGTCGGTGCGCGTGTACGCCGCGCCCGAGAGCCGGCGCACCAGGTCCTCCATCGACACCTCGTCGCCCTGCTGCACCGACACCGGCGCGAGGTCGCCCAGGCCCTTCACCACCGGCTGCAGCACCGCGCGGATCGGCGCGACGATGACGCGCACCGGCCCGGTCGCGGGATCGGACGGGTCGGGGTGCGCGAGGCGGCGCAGGACGCCGAGGCGGCGGCCGACCGTGTCGCTCGACGGCGAGAGCCGCTCGTGCGGCAGGGTCTCCCAGCCCGGGAACTCAGCGACCGACTCCTCGGGCAGCAGGCTCGCGAGCGACCCGGCGAGGTCCTCCGCCTCGCGTGCGGTCGCCGTCACCGCGAGGACCGGACGGTCCGCCCCCTCCGCGCGCGCGAGCGTGCCGAGCAGCATCGGGTAGTACGACGACGGCGCGGTGACGTCGAGCGCCTCGGTCGCCGACGCCGTCCCGGTGAGGCGGGCGCGCCGCACGACCTCGACGACGGCCGGGTCGGGTGCGACGGCGTCGAGGAGCCCGGTGAGCGTCGGGGACATGCAGGACCTCTTCCGTACGGGGCGCACGCGGACAGGCCCCGCACCTCGGCGAGGGCGGGGGTCGGCAGCAGCCGCCCTCAGTCTAGGCCGCACGGGCCACGGCCGGATCGGTGCTGCCCAGCGGTCCGTGAGCCGGGACGACGTGCTTCCGGCGTATGCCGGACCCAGGTCAGGATGAGGCCGTGACCGACGCCGAGTGCTCCTTCCGCTGCCTGGTCCTCGATGCCGTCGACGCGCGAGCGCTCGCCGCCTTCTGGGGCGGCGTGACCGGCCGGCCGGTGCGCGACGACGGCGACGACGAGCAGCTGATCCGGTTCGGCGACGACGGCCCGGCCGAGGGGCTGTGGGTCGACCGCGTGCCCGAGGAACGCTCGGGACGCACCCGCGTGCGGCTCGACCTGCAGCTGCCCGCGCACGACGTGACGCCGCTGCTGCTCGCCGGCGCCCGGCTGCTGTCGGCGCCGCGCGACGGCGCCCAGTGGTGGGTCCTCGAGGACCCGGAGGGCAACGAGCTCACGGCGATGCCGCCGCCCCCGCCCGAGCTGCACGTGCCGCCCGTCGAGGCGCCGTCGCCGTACGAGCTCGTGGTCGACGCCGCCGACCCGCACGCCCTCGCCGGCTGGTGGGCGGCGCGCACCGGCGGCGTCGCGCGACGTCGGCCGACGACCTCGTTCTCCTGGGTGGAGGGCGCGTCCGGCTTCCCGTACCTGTTCTGGATGTTCGTGCCCGAGACCGCGCCGCGGACGGTGAAGAACCGGATGCACTGGGACGTCGTGCTGCGCGACCCCGACCCGACGACCCTCGTCGCGGCCGGCGCCACCGTGCTGCGCGAACCGACGGCCGACCTCGGCTGGTGGGTGCTCGCGGACCCCGAGGGCAACGAGTTCTGCGCCTTCCCGCCCTCGTCCTGATCCCGCGGGCACGCCGGGCGGCCGGGGACGAGCGCTCTGCTCCATCCGGTGCCCCGACGGCCACGGTGCGTGACCGGTCCCGACCGAACGGGCGCCCGGCGTCCCCCCACCGGACGCCGGGCCCGCTCCGTCCTGCAACGCTCCGTGACGTAGCGGAAGACTTCGAGGTGCCGGCGACCGCTCCCCCCGACGGCGCCGGGCCAGCAGCCGACCCGCTGCTACCGGGCCCACACCCGGGGAAGGAGCGCCACGATGTCCGCCCACAGCCGCGGATCCGACCAGGGTCCCGGATCCCCCGCCCGCCCCCTGCGCACCGTCCTCCTGCTGCTCGCCGCGCTGCTGCCCGTGCTCGGGCTGATCGTCGTGGCGCCGCAGGCCGGCGCCCACGGCACCACGGGCAAGGTCACGTTCTGCCACGCGACCTCGAGCACCACGAACCCCTACGTCACGGTCACGACCGATCCCGCCTCGGTCCTGCGGCGCGGTCACGACCACCACACCGGGCCCGTGTGGAGCCCGACCCTCGCCGCCCACACCTCGTGGGGCGACATCATCCCGGCGTTCAGCTGGGTCGACTCCCACGGCGCCACCCACCACTACGCCGGCCTCAACACCGACCGGCTCGACGTCGTGCGCAACGGCTGCGTCGTACCGCCCATCTCCGTGACGGTCTCGCCGCCGACGTCGACCGACCAGACCTGCTCGGCCTCGGGCACCGTCACGATCGCGACGGTCACCGGCGTCGGCTGGACGCTCGACGGTGTCGCGACGACGCCGGGCACGCACGCCGTGCCGCCGGGGACGCACACCGTGAAGGCCAGCGCCCTCAAGGGGTATGCCATCACCGGGACGTCGTCGTGGAAGCTGACGGTCGCCCCGCGCACGGGCTGCGACAGCGTCGTGGTGACGCCCGTCGCGCCGACCGTGACGCCGTCCGGCGCCTGCGGTGAGCAGGGGACGTACACCATCCCCGCGACCGACGGCGTGCGCTACCTCGTCGCCGGGCACGCGGTCGCTGCCGGCACGTACACCGGCCCGGTCGACGCCGTCGTCACCGCCGAGGCCCTCGCGGGCTACCGGCTGGCCGACCCCGCCTGGAGCGCCGCGCTCGTCGTCGCCCCTGCGGCGACCTGCCCGACCCGCGTGACGCCGGTGCCGCCCACGAGCGACCCGTCGCCGCGCTGCGGCACCGAGGGCACGTACACGATCCCCGCGACCACGGGTGTCGAGTACCTGCTCGACGGTGACCTCGTCGCCGCCGGCACCTACGCCGGCCCGGTCGACGCCACTGTGACCGCGCGCGCCGCGGCGGGCTACACGCTCACCGAGCCGACCTGGTCGGTGCACCTCGTGGTCGCTCCCGCCGAGGACTGCCCGGTGATCGTGGTCGTCACGCCGGTGGACCCGACCGTCGTGCAGTCGCCGTCCTGCGGCAAGCAGGGCAGCGTCACCGTGCCCGCCACCGAGGGCCTGCGCTACCTGCTCGACGGCGAGCCCTTCGCCGCCGGCACCCACACCGGTCCGGTCGCCGGGACCGTGACCGCAGAGGCCCTCGAGGGCTGGACCCTCGCGAACCCGGAGTGGTCGTTCACCGTCGCGGTGGCTGCCGCCGAGGCCTGCCCCGTCATCGTCGTCGTCACGCCGGTCGACCCGACCGTGACGCCGTCGGACGAGTGCGGGGTCGAGGGCAGCTACGCCATCCCGTCGACCGCCGGCGTGCAGTACCTGCTCGACGGCGAGCCGATCGCGGCCGGCACCTACGACGGCCCCCAGTCCGGCACCGTGACGGCGACCGCGCTCGAGGGCTACCGCCTCTCGACCACCACGTGGTCCTACGCGCTGGACCTCGCCGCTGCCGACACCTGCTCGCTGCCGTCGACGGGCGGCGCGCTGGCGCACACCGGTGGCGACTCGGCTCCGATGGCCGGGATCGCCGCGCTGCTCCTCGCGCTCGGTGCCGGTCTCGTGGTCGCATCCACCCGCCGCCCCACGACCCGATAGCCGATACGCAGGAAGGTGCCCCGCGTTGCGCGCGTAGCAACGGGGGGCACCTTCATCGTCGTACGACGGTGGCGGAGCCCCCCGCGTGGCGTCGCGTCAGGCGAGGCGCAGGAGGTGGGCGACGGCGCCGGCGAGGGCAGGGGCGGCCATGACGACGCCGGGCTGCACGAGGGAATCGCCGTTGAAGCGGAACGGCTCCCCCGTGGGCGTCGAGCACCAGAAGCCCTGGTGCTCGGCGACGGCGAGGGGTGCTGCGAGGTCCCAGTCGTGGAAGCCGCTGTCGTGCACGTAGACCTCGGCGCGGCCGGCGAGCAGCTCGCCGACCTTCGCCCCGACCGAGCCGACCGTGACGATCTCGACCTCGACGGCCAGCCGCTCGCGCAGCCCGTCGACGAGGTCGTCGACGTCGACCGGACGGCGCGACCTCGACACGACCACCTGCACCGGCCGGTCCGCGGGCAGCGCCTCGGGCGCGCGGGCGTCGTCGAGCACCGACCACGTGATCCCCTGCGACGGCAGGTCGACCGACGCCGCCGTCAGCACGCCGTCGGCTCCCTCGCCGCGGGTCCAGAGCGCGACGTGGACGGCGAAGTCGTCGCGCCCCTGGCCGTACTCCCATGTGCCGTCGAGCGGGTCGACGACCCAGACGCGCGACGCCTCGCGACGCCCGCCCTCGCGGTCGCCCTCCTCCGAGAGCAGCGTGTCGAGCGGCCGCTCGGCGGAGAGGCGGCGCGCGATGTGCTCGTGCGCCTGACGGTCGGCGGTGTCGCGCAGCTCGCGCGAGCGCTCTCGGTCGGCGGGGTCGAAGACGCCGAAGGAGCGGCGCACGTCGAGCAGCAGCGCACCCGTCTCGCGCGCTATCTCGCGCGAGAGCTCGGCGTCGGCGCGGTCGGTCACGTGTGGTACCGGTTCTGCGCGCGCTCGAGCCCCTCGGCGATGAGCAGCTCCACGGCGTCGGCGGCGTCGACCACGAGCATCGGCAGCTCCTTGCGCTCGACGCCGGACCACGGCTTGAGGACGAAGTCGGCCGGATCCTGCCGGCCCGGGGGGCGACCGATGCCGACGCGCACACGGTAGAAGTCGCCGCTGCCGGTCGAGCGCCGGATCGACTTCAGCCCGTTGTGCCCGTTGTCGCCGCCACCGAGCTTGAGCCGCAGCGAGGCGAACGGGATGTCGAGCTCGTCGTGCACGACGACGAGGTGCTCCATCGGCACCTTGTAGAAGTCGAGCAGCCCCTTCACCGGACCGCCGGACTCGTTCATGTACGTCGAGCACCGGGCGAGCACCGCGCGCTGCCCCTGCAGCCGCTCCTCGGCGACGGCGGCCCGGGCGCGCTTGTGCGTCGCGAACTTCCCGCGCGACCGGGAGGCGAGCTCCTCGACCACGAGGTAGCCGATGTTGTGCCGCGTCGCGGCGTACTCCGGGCCGGGGTTGCCCAGCCCGACCACGAGCCACGGGGCGGTGTCGGTGCTCACGCGGAGGATCCTCCCGCACGCCCGCCCGGCGTGCCCGCAGGGTTCGCCGCGGCGGGTCCGCGATCGCGTGCTGGGATACCCCCCGGGGTAGGTGTCTCGTCCATCACAACGCTCACGTCCGGCGCGACTCCGGCTCTGCGCAGGAGAACGATCGAGCCTGTAGGAGCCGATCGACCCTTCGCTCCGCGCCGACGCCGAGAGGGCAATCCCGCCCGAGCAGGCCGCGACCCGGAGCCGGGTCAGTGAGCAGAGCGCACCATGAAGAAGAACGTGGTCGTCCTCGGCGGCGGTACCGCCGGGACCATGGCGGCCAACAAGCTGCACAAGGCGCTGCCCGCCTCCGAGTGGCAGGTCACCGTCGTCGACCAGGACGACAAGCACGACTACCAGCCGGGCTACCTGTTCATCCCGTTCGGGGTCTACCAGCCCGACGAGATCACCAGGTCGCGGCGCAAGTACCTCTCCGACGGGATCCCGCTGGTCTACGGCGAGATCGACCGCGTCGACACCGACACGCAGACGGTGCAGCTCGTCGACGGCACCTCGCTGCCCTACGACCAGCTGATCGTCGCGAGCGGCGTGACGCCGCGGCCGGACCAGACGCCGGGGATGGACGACGAGGGCTCGTGGCGCGTCGACGTCTTCGACTTCTACACCCGCGAGGGCACGACCGCGCTGGCGAAGAAGCTCGCGGGGTGGGAGGGCGGCCGGCTGGTCGTCCACATCACCGAGATGCCGATCAAGTGCCCCGTGGCGCCGCTGGAGTTCGCGTTCCTCGCCGAGGAGTTCTTCACCAAGAAGGGCATGCGCGACCGCGTCGAGATGGTCTACGTGACGCCGCTGCCCGGCGCGTTCACCAAGCCGATGTGCAGCTCGAAGATGGGCTACCTGCTCGACGACAAGAGGATCGCGCTCGAGACCGACTACATGATCGAGCGGGTCGACACCGAGCAGAAGATGCTCGTGTCCTACGACGAGCGCGAGATCCCCTACGACCTGCTCGTGACCGTGCCGCTCAACATGGGCGCCGACTACGTCGCGCGCAGCGGCCTGGGCAACGAGCTGAACCTCGTGCCGGTCGACAAGCACACGCTGCTGAGCAAGAAGCACGACAACGTGTGGGCGCTCGGCGACGCCAACGACATCCCCGCCTCGAAGGCCGGGTCCGTCGCGCACTTCGAGATCGACATCTGGCTCGACAACTTCCTCGAGCACGTCGCGGGCAAGCCGATGACGGGCGCGTTCGACGGCCACGCCAACTGCTTCATCGAGACCGGCTACGGCAAGGCCATGCTCATCGACTTCAACTACGACACCGAGCCGCTGCCCGGCAAGTTCCCGGTGGCCGGCGTCGGCCCGATGAGCCTGCTCAAGGAGAGCAAGCTCAACCACCAGGGCAAGCTCGCCTTCCGCTGGGCGTACTGGAACGTGCTGATGCCCGGGCGCCCGATGCCCATCCCGGCCCTCATGTCCATGAGCGGCAAGGAAGTCCCGCAGAAGACCGCGTCCTGACCGGCGCACCACCGACTCACCGAAGGAGAACGACCATGCCTGTCACGACCATCGCGGGACACGAGATCCACGTCGACGACGAGGGCTTCATGACCGTCTACGAGGAGTGGGACGAGGAGCTCGGCAAGGCCCTCGCCGACGCCATCGGCGTCGAGATGAGCGACGAGTCCTGGGCTCCGATCCGCTTCCTGCGCACCGACTTCCAGTCCGAGGGCGGGCACACCCCGACCCTGCGCCGGGTGTCGACCGTCGGCGGCTTCGACACCAAGAAGCTGTTCGAGCTGTTCCCCAAGAAGCCGGCCAAGAAGATGGCCTACATCGCCGGCCTGCCCAAGCCCGCCGGCTGCGTCTGAGCGCCACGGCCTCCCCTCATCCACCGACCTCCACGAAGGACGTGGCACCCATGACGACCACTGCAGAAGCGATCATCCCGAAGTTCGACGACGACGAGACCGACGGCGGCCGCAAGCTCGCCATCATCTGCTCCAAGGGCAACCTCGACATGGCCTACCCCGGGCTGATCCTGGCCAACGCCGCGATCGGCGAGGGCGTGGAGGTGCACCTGTTCTTCACGTTCTGGGGCTTCGACATGATCATCAAGGACCGGATGAACGACCTGAAGTTCAGCCCCGCGGGCAACACCGCGATGCACATGCCGGTCGGCGACGTCCGCATCCCGCAGGCGCTCGCGCCGCTGCCGGGCATGCAGCCGATGGCGACCCACATGCTCAAGAAGCAGATCGCCGACCTCGGCGTCCCCGAGGTGCCGGACTTCCTGGACCACATCGTCGCCAGCGGCGGGCACATGCACGCCTGCCGGATGAGCGCCGACATGAACCACGTGACGCTCGACGACCTGCACGACGGCGTCGAGGACATCATCAACGCCTCGGACTTCATCGAGCTGACCGCCGGCGCGCAGCTGCTGTTCATCTAGCAGCTCTGCTCCCCGTCGACCCGGCTCCTACACCCGCGAGAGACGCGGTCGCCCGAGAAGCCGAAGGGCCCCCACCGAGATCACCGGTGGGGGCCCTTCGTGCTGCGGGGCGAGGATCAGGCCTCGTCGGCCGCCTCGTCGCCCTCGGCGGGGGTCTCGCCGTCGAGGTGCGCCTCGGTGTCGAGGTCGTCGGCGGCGGTGGCGTGCTTGAGCGCCTCGGCCTCGGCGGCGTGGGCGGCCTCGGCGGCGGCCTCGGCGGCCTTGCCCTCCTCGATGCGCTCGGCGGCCTCGGCCTTGTTCAGGACGACGAGGTCGACGTGCTCGAGCGTGCGCTTGACCGGGTCGCGCTGGATGTCGCGGGGGGCGACCAGGACCTTCGTGCCGTCGATGGTCACCTCGAGGACCAGGCCCGGGTGGCGCAGGGCCAGGGTCAGGTCGTGGTCCGGGAGCGCGACGTGCTGCGGCTCCTGGCCCTTGCCGTAGATGACGGCGGGCACCAGGCCCGCGCGGCGGGTGCGGCGAGCCGCGCCCTTGCCGAAGTCCGACCGCGCCTCGGCGGTGATGCTGACCTGGGCCACAACTTCTCCTCGTACGTCGTCGCCCGCGGGCGTGAGATTCGCGGGCAGCGGCTGACGCCGCAGTTCTGCTCTGTTCGGGGTGCCGCGCCTCGCGGCGGGGCGGTCGGCGCCTCGGCGGAGGGCGGGCGCACGTGACCGCGCGGTCCGCGTCGATCACGGTGCGGCGGGACGTGCCCGTCCACCCTCGCCAGGGAGCGCGCCCAGTCTAGGCGCAGCAGGGCCCAGCGCCCAAACCGCCCCGGACGCCCGGAGGCGGGATGCCTGCTAGACCCGGTCGCCCTCGAACATCGAGGTGACCGAGCCGTCGGTGAAGACCTCGCTGATCGCCCGGGCGATGAGCGGGGCGACCGGGAGGATCGTCAGCTTCTCGAACCGGCGGTCCTCGGGGATGGGCAGCGTGTCGGTGACGACGACCTCGTGGACCTGGCTGCCGTTGAAGCGCTCGACGGCGGGTCCGGACAGGATGCCGTGGGTCGCCGCGACGATGACCTTCGAGGCACCGTTCTCGAACAGCGCCTCGGACGCCTTCACGATGGTGCCGCCGGTGTCGATCATGTCGTCGATCAGGACGCAGATGCGGCCCTCGACCTCGCCGACGACCTCCTGCACCTTGGCCTCGTTGGGGACGTCGGGGTCGCGGCGCTTGTGGATGATCGCCAGCGGCGCACCGAGCAGGTCGGTCCAGCGCTCGGCGACGCGGACGCGGCCGGCGTCGGGCGACACGACGGTGATGAGGCTGCGGTCCTCGACGGTGTTCGCGACGTACTTCACCAGCAGGGGCAGGGCGAAGAGGTGGTCGACGGGGCCGTCGAAGAAGCCCTGGATCTGCGAGGTGTGCAGGTCGACGGCCATGAGGCGGTCGGCGCCGGCGGTGCGGAACAGGTCGGCGATGAGGCGGGCCGAGATGGGCTCGCGACCGCGGTGCTTCTTGTCCTGGCGGGCGTAGCCGTAGAACGGCGCGATCACGGTGATGCGCTTGGCCGACGCGCGCTTGAGCGCGTCGACCATGAGCAGCTGCTCCATGATCCACTTGTTGATCGGCTCGGTGTGGCTCTGCAGGACGAACGCGTCGCAGCCGCGCACCGACTCCTCGAAGCGCACGAAGATCTCGCCGTTGGCGAAGTCGTAGGCCTGGGTGTCGACGAGGTCGATCCCGAGCTCCTTCGCGACGTGCTGCGCGAGCTCGGGGTGCGACCGGCCCGCGATGAGCACGAGCCTCTTCGAACTGGTCTGGACGATGCCGCTCACGGGTGCCCCTCGGTCGAGCCTTCTCCCGGAGCGGCGGTCGCCGACCCGGATGCCTGTGCCTTCTCCGCGGCCTCGGCCGCGGCGCTGCCCGGGCGACGGCGCGCCACCCAGCCCTCGACGTTGCGCTGGCGCGACCGGCCCACGGCCATCGCGCCCGGCGGGACGTCGTCGGTGATCACGGAGCCGGCGGCCGTGTAGGCGCCGTCGCCCACGCTCACCGGCGCGACGAGCATCGTGTCGCTGCCCACGCGGACGTGGTCGCCGATCACCGTGCGGTGCTTGGCGACGCCGTCGTAGTTCACGACCACGGTGGCGGCACCGATGTTGGAGCCCTCGCCGATCTCGACGTCGCCGACGTAGGACAGGTGCGGCACCTTCGAGCCGGCGCCGACGATCGCGTTCTTGGCCTCGACGTAGGCGCCGAGCTTCGCCTTCGCCGCGAGACGGGTGCCGGGGCGGATGAAGGTGAACGGGCCGACCGTGGCGGCCGGCCCGATCTCGGCGTCGGTGCCCTGGGTGCGCACGACGCTCGCGCCCTCGCCGACGACGACGTCGGTGAGCGTGGTGTCGGGGCCGATCAGCGCACCGGTGGCCACACGGGTCGCGCCGTGCAGGCCGGTGTTGCGCTCGATGCGGCAGTCGCGCTCGAGGACGACGTCGGCGTCGATCCAGGTGGTGGCCGGGTCGACGATCGTGACGCCCTCGCGCATCCAGAGCTCGTTCACGCGGTCGCGGAGCAGCGCGCGGGCCTCCGCGAGCTGGACGCGGTTGTTGACGCCGAGGATCTCGTGCGCGTCGGGGGCGGCGACCGCCGCCACGGCGAGCCCGGCGGCGACGTGGAGGCCGAGGACGTCGGTGAGGTACTCCTCGCCCTGGACGTTGTCGGTGGTGAGCTTGCCGAGCGCGTCGCGCAGCGCCTCGACGTCGAACGCGTAGACGCCGCTGTTCACCTCGCGCACCGCGCGCTCGGCGTCGTCGGCGTCCTTGTGCTCGACGATGCCCGTGACGTGGCCGGTTGCCGGGTCGCGCAGGACGCGGCCGTAGCCGGTCGGGTCGTCGAGCACGGCGGTGAGCACGGTCGAGGACGCCGACTCGGCCGCGTGGACGTCGAGCAGCGAGCCGAGGGTGGCGCCGGTGAGCAGCGGGGTGTCGCCGGCGACGACGAGCACGGGACCGGCGGGGTCGAGCTCGATTCCGGCGGCGTCGAGGCCCTCGAGCGCCACGCGCATCGCGTGGCCGGTGCCGTTCTGCTGCTCCTGAACGACCGTGACGGCGTCGGGCGCGATCTCGGCAAGGACGGCGGCGACCTCGTCGCGGCCGTGGCCGACGACGACCACGACGTGGTCGGGCTCGAGGGTGGAGACGGCGGCGAGGACGTGGCCGACGAGGGTGCGGCCGCCGGCCTCGTGGAGGACCTTCGGCGTCGCGGACTTCATCCGGGTGCCCTCGCCTGCAGCGAGGACGACGACGGCGGAGGGGCGCGGGCGGCTCACGTGTGGCGGCTGCTCTCCGGAAGGCGGCGGGCGAGGCAGGCGCCACGATACCTGCCGCAGCGGGCCGCGATGACCGCCCCGCGCGGAACCGTGGGCGCCGTCACGCAGCCCAGCACGGCGGCGTGACGGATGGGGCTGGAGGGAATCCAGGATCTGCCCACCAGACGGCCCTTTCCCGACCCCTGGTGCGTCGGGAATGGGCCGAAAGGTGGGCAGATCCTGGTGGGTCAGCTGGTGAAGAGGGCGCTGTAGGCGTTGAGCGCGGGCTGGCCGCCGAGGTGGGCGTAGAGGACGGTGCTGTCCTTCGCGATCGTGCCGTCGGACACCAGGTCGATGAGGCCGGCCATCGACTTGCCCTCGTAGACCGGGTCGATGATGACGCCCTCGAGCCGGCCGGTGAGGCGGATCGCGTCGAGCGTCGACTGCACCGGGATGCCGTAGAGGTCCCCGGCCCAGCCCTCGAGCACCGTGATCTCGTCCTCGCGCAGGTCGCGGTCGACGCCGATGATCGAGGCGGTCTGCCGCGCGATCCGGCCGACCTGGTCGCGGGTCTTGTCGAGGGTTGCCGACGCGTCGATGCCGATGACCCGGCGCGGACGGCCGCCGGCGTCCTCCAGCGCGGCGAAGCCGGCGATCATGCCGGCGTGCGTCGAGCCGGTGACGGTGCAGACCACGATCGTGTCGAAGAAGACGTCGAG
>JBGAJT010000048.1:0-15246 GCA_044224785.1 Candidatus Nanopelagicales bacterium
CGGTCGAGCGCCTTCGCGAGCTGCTCGTCGACGCGGTACTCGGTGAACAGGTCGCCGGGGCCGACCCACTTCTGGATCCGGTCGGCGAGGTCGGGCGCGACGCCGGTGACGTAGGACTCGATGTCGGTCCACGCCGCGTCGCCCTCGACGACGAGCGTGCCGAAGTCCTCGTTGAAGATGTCGCGGACGACCTTGATCGCGAGGTCGGGCTCGCCGTGCAGGAGAGCCGGTCCGCCGTTGGCGGCCGCGATCTTGTCCTGGATCTGGGTCCACTGGTCGGCGAGGCGCTCGACGTCGCGACGCAGCTCCTCCTCGGAGGCGCCCTCCGCCGCGGTGCGCACGATGACGCCGGCGTCCTCGGGCACGACCTGGCGCAGGATCGACTTGAGGCGCGAACGCTCGGTGTCGGGGAGCTTGCGGCTGATGCCGGTCATCGAGCCCTGCGGCACGTAGACCAGGAAGCGGCCGGGCAGCGAGATCTGCGCGGTGAGGCGCGCGCCCTTGTGCCCCAACGGATCCTTGCTGACCTGCACGAGCACCGGGTCGCCGGACTTCATGGCGGCCTCGATGCGCTTGGGCTGCCCGCCGAGCCCGGCGGCGTCCCAGTTCACCTCGCCGGCGTAGAGGACCGCGTTGCGGCCGCGGCCGACGTCGACGAACGCAGCCTCCATGCTCGGCAGGACGTTCTGCACCTTGCCGAGGTAGACGTTGCCGATCATCGAGCCGCCGGTGCTGCGGTTGACGTAGTGCTCGACGAGCACGCCGTCCTCGAGCACCGCGATCTGCGTGCGGTCGTCGCGCTGGCGCACGATCATCACGCGGTCGACGGCCTCGCGGCGGGCGAGGAACTCGGCCTCGGTGAGGATCGAAGGGCGACGGCGACCGGCCTCGCGGCCCTCGCGGCGGCGCTGCTTCTTGGCCTCGAGACGGGTCGAGCCCTTGACCGAGGTGACCTCCGACGACGCCGAGCGCTGACGCGGCTCGCGCACGCGCACCACGGTGTTCGGCGGGTCGTTGTCGGGACCGTCGGAGTCGCCTCCGCGACGGCGGCGACGGCGACGACGACGGCTCGAGCCGCCACCCTCCCCGTCCTCGTCGTCGTCGACGGTGTCGGCGGAGTCGGACTCGCCCTCCGGCTCGGACGACGACGTGGGCTCGTCGGCCTCGGCGTCGGTGCCCTCGTCGTCGGCGCCCCGACGACGACGACCGCGGCCACCGCGACGACGTCGGCGACGACCGGCGCCGCCCTCGTCGTCGGCCGTGGTCGCTGCGATCTCCTCGGGATCCTCGGACTCCTCGCCGTCCTCGTCCTCGTCGGTCTCCTCCTCGGCGGCCACCGGCTCCACGGGAGCGGCAGCGGCCTTGGTACGCCGACGGGTGGGGGCGGGCTCGGCGCTGGGCGCCTGGAACATGAGCAGGCCGGCGACGGGCTCGGCCTCGACCGCCGGCACCGGGGTCTCCTCGACCACCGCGGAGAACGCGGGGGCCGGCGCCTTGCGGCTGCGGGTGCGCTTGGCCGGGGCCGGCTCGGTCGACGGGGCGTCGACCTCGTGCTCGAGGTGCGAGGGGCGCTCGGTCGACGCCTCGGGCTCGGCGGCGGCCGCCTTCTTGGAGGTCTTCTTGGCCGCGGTCTTCTTCGCCGCGGCCTTCTTGGCCGGCGCCTTCTCGGCCGGGGCCTTCTCGGCGGCCTTCTCGGCCGGGGCCTTCTTGGTGGTCTTCTTGGCCGCCTTCGTGGCCTTCGCAGCCTTGGCCGCAGCAGGCGCCTCGGCGGTGCCGCTGCTGCTGCCGCCGCCGTCGGCGGCGGTGCTCTCGGCTGCGCTCGCCTCGGGGGCGGGGGCCGGCGGGCCGGCCGGTCGCCCGGCGGCACGTCGACGGCGCGGGGCGGGCGCCGCGGCGTCGGTGGTGGGGGTGTTCTCGGGGGTCACGTCGCTCACGCGAGTACTCCAGTTCCGACCTCCGGGTGCGAGCACCGCGCGGAGGTCACGTCGCCCGTGGCCGGAGCCCCGGGCGAAAGCCGGTGGGATGCCCCCTCAGCGAGCCCGGGTACGGGCCCTCGTCGGGCGCCGATGCGCCACTAGCTGCGGTCGGCCGCGAGCGGGTCGGAGACCGCATCCACAGCGGCTCCTGCGCTCACGTCTGCGACCAGCGGCCCCTGCGCCAGCCGGGTCACCCGAGGGGGGACCGGCGGCACCAGGTCGGCTGCGTGTCGCAACGCAGCAAGGACGTCATCGGGTCGGACGGACGGGGTGACGTGCCGTACGACCACGTCGAGTATCGCACACGGGGTCCCGTCCGCCGCGGCGGCGCCGCCACGGACGTCCAGCCGCAGGATCGGGCCGCGGGCGTCGAACGTCCGCATGCCGGACTTGGTGAGCCGCGAGACCTCGACCGTCTCCGCGGCCAGCAGGGTGGCCACGGCCGCGCCAGCCTTGTCCTCGCCGACGCCGGGCAGCTCGACGGTCCACACGCTGGCCTGCAGCCGGTCGGCGAGGTCGGGGGCGCGGACCTCGACGACCTCGAGGACGTCGAGCCCGGTCGGCAGGGCCGCGTCGAGCGCCTCGCGGACCCGCTCGGGGTCGAGCACCGAGGTGACGGCGAGCTCGGCGTACTCGGCCTCGCTCGCGGTGCCGGTGGGCGCGGCGTTCGTGTAGGAGATGCGCGGGTGCGGGTTGAAGCCCTGGCTGTAGGCCATCGGGACACCGGTACGTCGCAGCGCCCGCTCGAGCGCGCGCTGGAAGTCGCGCGTGCTGGTGAACCGCAGCGGGCCGCGCTTGGCGTAGCGCAACCGGAGCCGCTGGACGGTCGGCGCGACGTCGCGGACCGGTGCCTGGCGCGCCATCAGACGCCGTCCGACGCAGGGGTGCCGGCGGCGGCGGCGACCAGGCCGTCGCCGCGCACGGGGAGGGTCGGCATGCCGAGCAGCGTCGTACCGCTGGGGCCGACCTGGATCTCGGTGCCCATCTGCTCGCAGACGCCGCAGTCGAAGCACGGCGACCAGCGGCAGTCCTCGACCTCGACGCCGGAGAGGGCGTCCTGCCAGTCCTCCCAGAGCCAGTCCTTGTCGAGACCGGAGTCGAGGTGGTCCCACGGGAGCACCTCGGTCTGGTCGCGCTCGCGGGTCGTGAACCACGCGACGTCGACCGGCGTACCGGCGAACGCGGTGTCGGCCGCCGACATCCAGCGGTCGAAGGAGAAGTGCTCGCTCCAGCCGTCGAAGCGGCCGCCGTCGCGCCATACCTGCTCGATGACGGCGCCGACCCGGCGGTCGCCGCGCGAGAGCAGTCCCTCGACCGTGCCGGGCTTGCCGTCGTGGTAGCGGAAGCCGATCGACTTGCCGTACTGCCGGTCGGCGCGGATGGCGTCGCGCAGCTTGTGCAGACGCGCGTCGGTGGTCTCGTGGTCGAGCTGCGCGGCCCACTGGAACGGCGTGTGCGGCTTGGGGACGAAGCCGCCGATCGAGACGGTGCACCGGATGTCGCGGGTGCCGCTGACCTGGCGGCCGGTCTCGATGACGCGGCGCGCGAGCTCGGCGATCTGCAGGACGTCGTCGTCGGTCTCGGTGGGGAGGCCGCACATGAAGTAGAGCTTCACCTGGCGCCAGCCGTTGCCGTACGCCGTGGCGACGGTGCGGATCAGGTCCTCCTCGGTGACCATCTTGTTGATCACCTTGCGCATCCGCTCGCTGCCGCCCTCGGGCGCGAACGTGAGGCCGCTGCGCCGGCCGTTGCGCGTGAGCTCGTCGGCGAGCTCGATGTTGAACGCGTCGACGCGCGTGCTCGGCAGCGAGAGCCCGGTCTCGGTGCCCTCGTAGCGGTCGGCGAGACCCTTGGCCACGACGGCGATCTCGCTGTGGTCGGCGCTCGACAGGCTGAGCAGCCCGACCTCCTCGTATCCCGTCTTCGCCAGGCCGTTGTCGACCATCTCGGCGATCGTGCGGGCGCTGCGCTCTCGGACCGGGCGGGTGATCATGCCGGCCTGGCAGAACCGGCAGCCGCGCGTGCAGCCGCGGAAGATCTCGACGCTCATCCGCTCGTGGACGCTCTCGGCGAGCGGCACGATCGGCGCCTTCGGGTAGGGCCACGCGTCGAGGTCCATGACCGTGTGCTTCGCGACGCGCCACGGGACGCCGGGGCGGTTCGGCGTGACGCGCAGCAGACGGCCGTCGGCGTGGTACTCGACGTCGTAGAACGCGGGGACGTAGACGCCGCCGGTGCGCGCGAGGCGCAGCAGCAGCTCCTCGCGACCGCCGGGACGGCCCTCGTCCTTCCAGTCGCGCACGACGTCGGTGATCGCGAGCACGGCCTGCTCGCCGTCGCCGAGCACCGCGGCGTCGACGAAGTCGGCGATCGGCTCGGGGTTGAACGCGGCGTGCCCGCCGGCGACCACGACGGGGTGGTCGTCGCTGCGGTCGCGTGCGTGCAGCGGGATGCCGGCGAGGTCGAGCGCGGTGAGCATGTTGGTGTAGCCGAGCTCGGTGGAGAACGAGACGCCGAGCAGGTCGAACGCGCCGAGCGGACGGTGCGCGTCGACGGTGAACTGCGGGACGCCGTGCTCGCGCATCAGCTTCTCGAGGTCGGGCCACACCGAGTAGGTGCGCTCCGCGAGCGCGTCGTCGCGCTCGTTGAGGACCTCGTAGAGGATCTGGACGCCCTGGTTGGGGACGCCGACCTCGTACGCGTCGGGGTACATGAGGGCCCAGCGCACCGCGACCGACTCCCACGGCTTCACCACCGCGTTGAGCTCACCGCCGACGTACTGCACGGGCTTGCTCACGAGCGGCAGGAGCGCCTCGAGGCGCGGGAAGACGGACTCGACGGTCACAGGGGTCCCTCCGGATCGGCAGAGTGAGGGCGGCCGACGGCCGCGCGAAGACGTACCCCCACCCTACCCGCGCCCCCCACCCCTCCCGACCGCGCTGAAGGTGTCCTGAAGTGCGCTAGAAGCACTTCAGACGCCCCAAGGCTGCGGAGGCCGACGAACACCGTGGGAACGCATGGGGCGGCTGGGCTGCTTGGAGCGCAGTTCAGGGCACCTTCAGCGCGTTCTTGGTGGGCTATTCCTGGGTGCGGAGGTGGACGTTGAGGAGGAGGCCGATCGCGAGCCAGGAGGCGAACATCGAGGTGCCACCGTAGGAGACGAAGGGCAGCGGTACGCCGGTGACCGGCATGATGCCGAGGTTCATGCCGATGTTCTCGAACGCCTGGAACGCCACCCAGACCGCGACCCCGGTGGCGACGAGCCGGCCGAACAGGTCGGCGGCTCTCATCGCGATCCGGATCGCCCGCCACAGGATCAGGCCGAGGAGCGCGATGATCGCGCCGGCGCCGGCGAAGCCGAGCTCCTCCCCCGCGACCGAGTAGACGAAGTCGGTCTGGTTCTCCGGGACGAACCGGCCCTGGGTCTGCGGACCGTTGAACAGTCCGGTGCCGAGCATCCCGCCCGAGCCGATCGCGATGCGCGCCTGCTGGGTGTTGTAGCCGATGTCGCGGGAGTTGGCGGTCGGGTTCGTGAACGCGGTGAGGCGGTCGACCTGGTACTGCTTGAGGATCCCGAGCTGCACCGCGAGCAGTGCGACGAGCACGCCGGTGACGAGGATGCCGGCCAGCCAGCGGGCCTTCGCGCCGGAGACGGCGATGATGCCGAACACCATGCAGGCGATGACCATCACGGTGCCGAGGTCGGGCTGCAGCATGATCAGCGCGACGGGCACCGCGGCGACGCCGAGCGCGTAGAGGACGTCGATGTCGCGCGGCTCGTTCTCGGCGTCGCGCTTCTCCGACAGGATCATCGACATCCCGAGGATGATCGCGACCTTGGCGAACTCCGACGGCTGGATGGAGAGCCCGCCGGGCAGGAAGATCCACGCGTGGGCGCCATTGACGGTCCGGCCCAGCGGCGAGAGCACCACGAGCAGCCCGAGGATCGACGCGCCCCACAGGATCGGCGTGTAGGCGCGGAGCAGCCGGTAGTCGAACCGCGAGATGAGCACCGCGAACGCGATACCGACCACGAGGTTGAGCAGGTGCTTCTTCAGGAACTGCTCGGGGTCGCCGCCGGTCTCGGCGAGCTTGCCCTGGGTCGCCGACCATACGAGCAGCGAGCCGATGATCGAGAGCGCGAGAGCAGCACCGACGAGCAACCAGTCGAGGCGGCGCAGGTACGACGTCGAGGTCGGTCGGTTCACCCCGGCCGAGGGGTAGGTGAGCGTCATCCCGACCACCACCGGGGCGGCCCGTCACGGGTACGCCGGGCCCGCCGTCCGACGAGCCCCGCGCCGAAGAGCACCGGCAGCGCCACGAGGCCGGCCGACGACGAGGAGTTCGGCGTCGCGCCGTCGTTCACGGTGGCCGACGCGGTCGTGGCGGTCGCGGCCGGAGTCGGCGACTTGCCGGAGATCGTGGTCGGCATGCCCGGGTAGACCGGCGTGCCGTCCGACTTCACCTTCGGCAGCTTCGCGGCCGGGGCGCCGCCCTGCAGCACCGACTTCGACGGGTCGACGGTCGACCCGGTGATGCCGTAGATCGCCTCGTAGATCTTGCGGACGCTCGGGGCGCTGGTGAAGGCACCGGTGCCACCCTGCGACACCATCATCACGACGGCGTACTTGGGCTTGGTCGCCGGCGCGAACGTCGCGAACCACGACGTCGACTGCTGGTTGTTCGCCGCCTGGCCGGTACCGGTCTTGGCCGCCACCGGGATCTGCCCGAGCGGGAAGCCCTTGAACGCGTTGTAGCCCGTGCCGTAGGTGCGGCTGGTGACCTCGGAGAAGGCCTCGCGCAGGAAGGCGAGGTTGGCCGCGGACACGGGCAGCTTGCCGGTGGCCTGGGGCTTGAAGAGCTTGACGGTCTTGCCGCTGCTCGAGACGACGCCCTTGGCGACCTGCGGGGCCCAGAGCGTGCCGCCGTTGGCGACCGCGGCGTACGCCGTCGCGACCTGCAGCGGCGTCACGACCGTGTCGCCCTGGCCGATCGCGAGGTTGACCTCGTCACCACCGCGGTAGACGCCGCCGTCGGCGCAGTTCTCCTTCGCGAGGGCCTTGAGGAAGGCCGCGCGGTTGGGGTCGGTCTTCGCGACCTCGGGGTAGCCGCTGACCGCGCGCTGGCACCACGCGTCGTGCAGCTGCTCGTTGAGCGCGGTCTTGAACGCACGGCCGCCGACGCGCCCGCGCGTCTCGCTGGGGAGGTCGATGCCGGTGCGGCGGCCGTAGCCGAAGGCCTTCGCCATCTTCTCGATGGGGTCCTTCGGGCTGGCGACCGGCTTGTTGCCGCCGTCGCGCAGCCAGTAGTCGAACGCGATCTTGTACCACATGGTGTCGCACGAGACAGCGAGTCCCTTGGCGAGATCGACGTCGCCGGGAGCCTCTCCCTCGAAGTTGTTGAACTTGCGGTTGCCGATCTGGATGTAGGGCGGGCACTGGTAGGTCTGGTTCGCCGAGTAGCCGTTCTGCAGGGCCGCGGACGCCGACACGATCTTGAACGTCGACGCCGGCACGAACTGGCCCTGCGTCGCCCGCGAGATCAGCGGGTAGTTCGAGGTCGCGCCGGTGAGCGCGGCGTACTCCTTCTGCGAGATGCCGCCGACCCAGACCGACGGGTCGTAGGTCGGGTACGACGCCATCGCGAGGATGTGGCCGTTGGTGACGTCCATGACGACAGCGGCACCGGAGTCGGCCTTGTACTTCTTGCCGGAGTCCTTCTCGGTGCGCGTGCGCGCCCGCGCGATCGCCTCGAGCAGCTGCCGCTCGACGACGGACTGCAGCCGCGCGTCGATGTTGGTGACGAGGTAGCTGCCCGGCTGCGCCTCGGTCTCGCCCGCGTCGCCGACGACGTGCGCGGCCTGGTCGACGAGCAGCGTCTTCACGCCCGGCGTGCCGCGCAGGTAGGAGTCGTACTGCGCCTCGAGCCCGGCGCGGCCGACGATGTCGGTCGAGCGCAGCAGGTTCGGGTCGTCGGGGGCGAGCTCGCCGGCCTTGATCCGGGCCTTCTGGTCGGCGAGCTCCTGGTCGCTGACCGGGCCGATGTAGCCGAGCATGTGGGCCGCGTTCGCCTTGTAGGGGCTCTCGTACTCGCGGACGGCCTCGAGGCCGGCGGTGACGCCCGGGTAGAGCGAGCGCTTCTCCATGATCGTGAGCGCGAGCGCCTGGGTGATGTCCTTGGCGACCGGGACCGGCTGGAACGGGGAGCCGTTCCAGCAGATCGGCGGCTTCGCGTGCGCCTTCGGCCCGCACGTCTCGAGCCGGAGCGACAGCGCGGCCGGGGTCGTGCCGAGCGCCTTGGCCAGGCGGGCGATCGTGGCGACGCCCTTGTCCTTCTGCCCCTGGAGCACCGTGCGGTCGATGCTCACGACCAGCGACGTCCGGTTGGCCACGAGGGGGCGGCCGAGCTGGTCGAGGATCAGGCCGCGGGTGGCCGGGGTGTAGACGTAGCGCTTGTTGTTGTCCGACGCCTGCTGCGTGTAGGTGTCGGCGGAGACGACCTGGAGGAAGAACAGCCGGGCGACCATGGTCACCAGGAGCGACATCACGAGCACGCCGAGCACCGCGAGGCGCAGGGTGGAGCGCTCGCTCACGATTCAGGGCTCCAGACGTGTCGGGTCGGACGGCGGACGCACTCCTCCGTCACCGGTGGTGACGCGGGGCGGGTCCTGCGGGTTCCCCGTCGTGACAGGCCTCACGACGGGCCGAGGCGTGCGAGGTCCAGGTTACTGGCGGACCACGTCGTAGCGGGGGGCCGGCGGATCCACCAACCGCCACAACCACCCCACGAGTGGCACCACGAACGCCGCCAGGACGACCGCGTAGGCGATCTGGGTCAGGACCAGGCCGGGCACCCGGTCCCACGAGACCCGGGGGTCGGTGACGACCCCGCCGACCAGGGCCAGCAGCAGCACGGCGAGGCCGGACAGCGCCCCCACGAGCAGCACCACGAGCACGGCCGGCCGGTCCTGGATGCCGCCGGCGACCCCGGCCAGGTAGCCGACGACGACGAGCACGACGGCGGTCAGGCCCAGCAGGCCGTCGGCCGGCGGGACGAGGTCGAGCAGGAGGCCGGCGAGGAAGCCGGCCGCGGCGCCCCGCACCGGCCCCGCGGCGTACCCGAGGGCGGCCACGGTCACGGCGACGATGTCGGGCACGGCACCGGGCAGGTGCAGCCAGGGCAGGACCGTGATCTCGAGGAGCACGGCCGTGACGACGAGCGCCACGGTGAGCAGGCCGCGGAGCCAGGCCATGTCAGGAGGACCCGGGCGACGGCACGGTCGGCGCCTTCGGGGACGCCGAGCCGCTCGGGCTGCCGGAGGCCGACGGGCTCGGGGACGGCGTGGGCTTGGGACCGAGGACGGAGTCGCGCGGGTCGGTGCGCGGCGCGGTCACGACGACGCCGACGAGGTCGAGGCGGGTGACGTCGACGAACGGGTCGACCTGCGCGACGCGGGTGAGCTGGCCCGGTGTGCCGGAGACGGCGGTGACGGTGCCCAGCGGGATCCCCGGGACGTAGACGCCGCCCTTGACGGCGTAGGACACCAGGCGGTCGCCGACCGTCACGGGCGCGAACGGGTCGAGCAGCTGCAGCTCCAGCGAGCGGGAGTCGCCGGTGCCGTTGAGGAACCCGACCTCCATCGACGCCTCGACCCGGGCGCCCACGGTGGAGGTCGCGTCGACGAGGAGCACGACGGTGGCCGTGCTGCTGGTGACCGAGACGACGCGGCCCACCAGACCGCGACCGCTGACGACGTTCTGGTCGACCTTGATGCCGTCGCGCGAGCCGGCGTCGAGGGTGACCGTCCAGGCGAAGCCCTGCGCGGGACCGATCGCGATGACCTGCGCGGGGACCACGGTGTACTGCCCGGCGCCCGAGAGCTTGAGCAGGTCGTCGAGCTCCTGGGCCCGGTTGCGCGTGTACTGCTCCTTGTCGGCCTGCGCCTGCAGCTCGTCGTTCTTGGCCTGCAGGTCGGCGATCTGCTGGTCCTTGCTGCCGAGGCTGGAGATCGACGACACGAAGTCGCGCACCGGGCGCACCACGGCGGCCGCGGCGTTCTCGACCGGGCCGAACAGGCCGCTGGCGCCGTCGCGCGCGCCGTCGCCGGCACCGCGGAGGCTGAGGACCACGAGGGTGAGCGAGGTCAGCAGCAGGATGCCGAGGATGGTCCTCGTCCGCCTGGTGTCCCGCATCGGTCCCTGTCTCCCGTGTACGCCGCCGCGACCCGCTCAGCGAAGCGCCCGCGATGCGCACGGCATCGCGGGCGCCTCGTTGGCGTGAGGCTAGTTGCGCGCCTCGGCGATGAGGACCTGCTGGAGGGCCTCGAACTCCTCGACGCACTTGCCGGACCCGAGCGCGACGCAGTCGAGCGGGTCCTCAGCGATGACGATCGGCATGCCGGTTTCGTGCCGGAGCCGCTCGTCGAGGCCGTGCAGGAGGGCGCCACCGCCGGTGAGGACGATGCCGCGGTCCATGATGTCGCCGGAGAGCTCCGGCGGGGTGCGGTCCAGCGTGGTCTTCACGGCGTCGACGATCGCGTTGACCGGCTCGTCGATCGCGCGACGGATCTCCTCGGCCGTGACGACGACCGTGCGCGGGAGACCGGTGACCAGGTCGCGGCCGCGGATCTCGGCGTGCGGCTCGTCGGGGCTCGGGAACGCCGAGCCGATGGCCATCTTGATCTCCTCGGCGGTCCGCTCGCCGAGCATCAGCGAGTACTCCTTCTTCACGTAGTTGATGATCGAGCTGTCGAGCTCGTCACCGCCCACGCGGATGGAGAGGCTGGTCACGATGCCGCCGAGGGAGATGACGGCGACCTCGGTCGTGCCGCCGCCGATGTCGACGACCATGTTGCCGGTCGGCTCGTGCACGGGGAGGCCGGCGCCGATGGCCGCGGCCATGGGCTCCTCGATGATGTAGACCTTGCGGGCGCCGGCGGCGTACCCGGCGTCCTTCACGGCGCGCTGCTCGACGCCGGTGATGCCGGAGGGGACGCAGACGACCAGGCGCGGCTTGGCGAGGTGGCGGCGCTTGTGCACCTTCTGGATGAAGTAGCGCAGCATCCGCTCGGTGGTGTCGAAGTCGGCGATGACGCCGTCCTTCAGCGGGCGGATGGCGACGATGTTGCCCGGCGTGCGGCCGATCATCTTCTTCGCCTCGGCGCCGACCGCGAGGATGCCGCCGCTGGTGTTGTTGATGGCGACGACGCTGGGCTCGTTGAGCACGATGCCGCGGCCACGCACGTAGACGAGCGTGTTGGCGGTGCCGAGGTCGACGGCCATGTCGCGACCGATGAACGACATGTTGTTGGCCATGGGGCGGGGAAGCCTTCCCTCATCGGGTACGTACGGGCGGAGCGGCCCGGGAGCGACGCTGCCACCCGGACGGACGAGCCCTCAGGGTAACGGCCGGATGACGGTGCGGGGAAATGCCCGTCGGACGCCCCCGCACGGCCACCCGCCCGAGGTGACCAAGCCCACGGAGCCGTCGCGTCCCCGCTCAGGTGGCGTCACCCGCGAGCCCGGCCCGGCCGTGACCCCGCTCAGGCCCCGCGGCCCACCGACCCGCCCACGTCACTGCCCGAACGCACGGTTTCCCCCACGTCACTGCCCCGACGCACGGAAATCCGCCTGATCTCCGTGCGTTCGACCAGTGACGTGGTCTGGACACACCGCGGGAGGCGCCGACCCCCGGCCACGCGACGGACGGGGCCTGCCGCCCTCCGCCGCAGCCAACGCCCTTCACCACCTCCCCGGCGCCACCGCGACGCGAGGCCGGCGGTGGGAGGGCGTACGCCGCCCACCCGGCACCGCCGCGGCCCCCGGACAGACGTACGCCGCCGTCCCGGCGAGCGGGGCGACGGCGAACGGCGTGCGGTGGGGCCGGACCAGACGGGGCTGGGCCGGCGAGGGGCTAGGCCAGGCCGGGGAAGAAGAGGGCGATCTCGCGGGCGGCGGACTCCGGAGAGTCCGAGCCGTGGGAGACGTTCTCGCTCATGACCGTGGCCAGGTCGCCGCGGATGGTGCCGGGGGCGGCCTTGGCGGGGTCGGTGGCGCCCATCATCGTGCGCCACGAGGCGATGGCCTCGCGGCCCTCGATCACGGCGGCGAGCAGCGGGCCGGAGGTGATGAAGTCGACGAGCTCGCCGAAGAAGGGCTTGTCGGCGTGCTCGCCGTAGTGCGACTCGGCCGTGGCGCGGTCCAGCGTGCGCAGCTCGACGGCGACGAGGCGGAAGCCCTTGGCCTCGATCCGGGACAGCACCTCGCCGACCAGGCCGCGGGCGACGCCGTCGGGCTTGACGAGGACGAGGGTGCGCTCGGACACAGCAGGGCTCCGGTCTGGTTCAGGGGGTGGTCCCGCGGCTGCGGGCCCGCGAAAGTCTAACCGTCGTGCCGAGCCGAGGCGTCAGCCGCGTGCCACAGGCGTTGTGGGGGCTACCGGCACGCGGAGACCCCGACAACGCCTGTTACGTGCCGGGGTCGGGTGGAGCACCGGCGTCGGATGATCGGGCCTCGGCGGCGCGGGTGGCCTCGAGCCGCTCGGCCTTGCCGGCGTAGACCACCGCGGTCAGCCAGACGCCGAGGAACACCAGGCCGAGCAGGGCCAGCGCGGGGACGACGACGCCGGCCAGGATCACCAGCAGCTGCAGGCCCGAGCCGACGGCGACCCCGCGGGGCTGGCGGGCGTAGCCCGAGCCGAGGAGCAGCAGGACGGCGAGGATCCCGAGCACCCACGCCGCCCGGGCGCCGCCGTCGTAGAGGACCACCGCGACGGGGATCGCGAGCCCGACGACGATGGCCTCGAGCAGGAGGATCGCGGGGCCGAGCGTCTTCACCTCAGGCCTCGCCGCGGCCCAGCAGGGCGCGCGCCTCGGCGGCCGTGACGACCGAGCCGGTCACCAGGACGCCGGTCCCGCCGCCGAGGTCGGCGGCCGCGGTGTCGGCCGCCTCGATGGCGACGTCGAGCGCCTCGGCGAGACGGGTCGCGACCTCGACCCGGTCGGCGCCGAAGACCTCGACGGCCACGGCCGCGAGCTCGTCGACGTCGGTGGCGCGCGGCGACGACGAGCGGGTGACGACCACCGACGCCAGCACCGGCTCGAGGGCCTCGAGCAGGCCGCGCGCGTCCTTGTCGGAGAGCACCGCGACGACGCCGACGAGGTGGGTGAACTCGAACGAGTCCGTGATGGCAGCGGCGAGAGCCCGTGCGCCGTGAGGGTTGTGGGCTGCGTCGACCACGACGGTCGGACCGCGGCGCACCACCTCGAGCCGGCCCGGCGACGACACCTGGGCGAAACCCGCGCGCAGCACGTCCTCGTTGAGGGGCTCGGTGCCGCCGCCGAGGAAGGACTCCACCGCGGCGAGCGCCACGGACGCGTTGGCCGCCTGGTGCGCGCCGAAGAGCGGCAGGAAGATCTCGTCGTAGCGGCCCGACGGGGCCTGCAGCGACAGGACCTGACCGCCGACCGCGGGCGCCCGGTCGACGACGCCGAACTCGAGCCCCTCGCGCGCCACGGTCGCGCCGACCTCGACGCAGCGGGCGAGCAGCACCTCGGCCGCCTCGAGCTGCTGCGCGGCGAGGACCGCGGTGGCACCGTCCTTGATGATCCCGGCCTTCTCGCCGGCGATCGCCGTGATGGTGGGCCCGAGGTAGTCCATGTGGTCGAGGTCGATCGGGGTGACGACCGCGACGGTGCCGTCGGCCACGTTCGTCGCGTCCCAGGCCCCGCCCATGCCCGACTCGACGATGGCGACGTCGACGGGCGCGTCGGCGAAGGCGGCGTAGGCGACCGCCGTGATCACCTCGAAGAACGACAGGCGCGGACCGCCCTCGCGCTCGCTCGTGGCATCGGCGATGCCGACGTAGGGGCGGACGTCCTCGTAGACCCGGACGAAGCGCTCGAGGTCGATCGGCTCGCCGTCGAGCTGGATCCGCTCGCGGACCGAGTGCAGGTGCGGGCTGGTGAACAGACCGGTGCGCAGGCCGAAGGAGCGCAGGACCGCCTCGATCATGCGGGCGGTCGAGGTCTTGCCGTTGGTGCCGGCGAGGTGGATCACCGGGAACGCCCGCTGCGGGTCGCCGAGCAGGTCCATCACCGCACGGATGCGGTCAAGCGACGGCTCGAGCTTGGACTCGGGCCAGCGGGTGGCCAGCTCGGCCTCCGCGCGCACGGACCGCGACAGCAGGTCGTCGGCCTCGTCGTCGGTCAGCGGAGGGGCGACCGCCTCCTGCTCCACCTCGTCCTCGTCGAACGCGGCGCCGAGGCCGGAGTCGTCCTCGTCGTCGAACAGCGGGGCGCGCAGGTCGATCCCGGGGCCGCCGAGCTCGACCGCGTCCTCGCCGTCGAGGAGGTCCGTGCCCTCGCCGTCGTCGTCGAGGTCGTCGGTGCCGTCGAGGTCGTCGAGGTCGTCCTCGTCACGGGGGTCCACGAGTCGCGATCCTACGCGGGCCCGGCGGTGCGCCGGACTCCCGAGCCGCTGGCCGGATACGCGGTCGGGGACACCGCTCCCGGTTCCCTAGGATTGCGCCCATGAGCACCCCTGCGCCCGACTCGCGCGTCCCGGAGAAGCCGACCATCGACGGCATCGAGGACCGCTGGGCGCAGGTATGGGAGTCCGAGGGCACCTACCGCTTCGACCGGACGAAGACCCGCGAGCAGGTGTACTCGATCGACACCCCCCCGCCGACCGTGAGCGGGTCGCTGCACGTCGGCCACGTGTTCTCCTACACGCACACCGACTGCATCGCGCGCTACCAGCGGATGCGCGGCCTCGAGGTCTTCTACCCGATGGGCTGGGACGACAACGGCCTGCCCACCGAGCGCCGAGTGCAGAACTACTACGGCGTGCGCTGCGACCCCTCGCTCCCCTACGACCCGGCGTTCACCGTGCCGGAGAAGCCCGACGAGAAGAAGCAGGTGCCGATCTCGCGCCGCAACTTCGTCGAGCTCTGCGAGCGGCTGACGGTCGAGGACGAGAAGGCGTTCGAGGAGCTGTGGCGCCGCCTCGGTCTCTCGATCGACTGGTCGAGGACGTACCAGACCATCGACGCCCGCGCGCAGCGCGCGTCGCAGCGCGCGTTCCTCCGCAACCTCGCGCGCGAGTCGGTCTCCATCCGCGACCTCCACACCATTTTGGAGGCCCTCGCCGAGCTCACCGCGCAGACCAAGGACCCCGAGCAGCTCACCGAGATGGTGCGCGAGCGCCTCGCCCCCCACATCACCTCGCGCTTCAAAGGACCTGACGGCACCGTCGCCGCCATGACGCTCGAC
>JBGAJT010000049.1:0-14975 GCA_044224785.1 Candidatus Nanopelagicales bacterium
CCACAACACCGGCGACAACGAGGGCTTCGCCCAGACCGTGGTCAACCAGCGTCGCGGTCGGCGCTGGAGCTCCTATGACGCCTACCTCGAGCCGGCCCGACGGCGGGAGAACCTGACCGTGGTCACCGGCGCCGTGGCCGACCGGGTGGTCGTCGAGGACGGCAGAGCAGTGGCGGTCGCCTACCTCGACGCCGGCGGCCTCGGCCTGCTCGGCCATCCGCACCAGGCCGCGCAGGTCGCGCTCCTCGACCAGCGTCTGGTTCTCGGTGAGCACCATGAGCAGGCGCACCCCGGCGCTCGTCATCGCGCGCGCTCCGGCCGGGTCATCGGTGGGCGAGCGTGGCGCCGCCGTCCCAGCTGGTTCCCACCTGCACGTAGTAGCCGCTGATGATCTCGCGCACCGGCAGGGTGGAGGCGACGTCGTCCCACGGGGAGTCGAACAGGTCGAGCGACGCCTCGGCCTTCCACGGCTGCCCGGCCTCGCCGCCGGCACCGCTCATCGTGAGCACCTCGTCGAGGGCCCAGCCCTCGGCACCCCGCTCGATCGGACGGACCTGGCGGTGGTGCAGCATCGGCAGCGCGTTCACGAAGCCGTTGGTGTCGCTGGGCTCGGTCAGGGTGATGACCGCCTGCGCGAGCCGGTGGTCGTACGCCGCGAGCGTGGCACCGAACTTCGCACCGGCCTCGATCCGCGGCGCGCCCTTGCCGTAGGGCATCGGGCGCGTCTGGTGGATCGAGCCCAGCTTCTTCGGGTAGCCCTGGTGGACGCCGCGCGCGATGGCGAAGTCGCTCGTGACCCAGATGAGCACGCAGCGCGAGTAGGTCACGCCCTCGTACTGGCAGCGCACCACCGCGAAGGCCTCCTTGTACTGGCTGCGCGCCGGGTCGAGCAGCTCCTCGCCGCCCGACGAGCACGACTGCCAGTCGGCCCAGATGAAGGCGACCGCGCCCGGGTCCTCCGCGGCCAGCTCGACGTCGTCGGGCAGGATCGCGCGCACCTTCTCGACGTCGGTGCGGTACTCGACCGTCAGCAGGTCGCCGCTGTAGAACCATGGCGGGTTCGGGATCAGCGCGCTGCGGCCGCTCACCGTGTACGGCGGCGCGAAGCCCTGGAGCTCGGGCACAGGTTCTCCTTCGGGTACGGAGAGGGCGCTAGAGCGCCCCCTCCTCGGCCAGCATCGCGAGCACGATCTCGCGCACCTTGAGCGCGGCCACGTCGGCCGCCACGTTCACCTCGGGCCCGGGGCCGTCGACGTCGAGCACCGCCTGCGCGATCTCCATCGCGGCGGTCACGCGGTCGTAGTAGCCCGCGAACATGTCGAGCATCCGCTCGTCGGCCACGGCGCTGCCCACGGCGAAGTCGCGGTCGACCTGCCAGTGCAGCCGGCAGGCGCCCTCGTCCAGCGGGGTCACCAGGTGGCTGAACCGCAGGCGCGCGACCGTGCCGTCCGGACCGGTCACGTCCCAGCGGTCGACCCAGGCGGCCGGCGAGAGGAAGTAGCCCTCGTGCAGCGTGGAGAACTCGGTGCTCCCCGCACCGAGCATCTCCGCCTGCCACGCGGGCAGCGGCGCGGGCGGGAACTCGCGGCGCAGCGTCACCGTGGTCTCGCTGAGGACCACGTCGAGCGGCGGCGGAGCGGCGCCCAGGACGCTCGGCGCGATGTCCGGCGCGACGAACGGGACCTGCGTGACGTCGGCGAAGTTCTCGTGCAGCAGGAGGAAGCCGGCGTCGACCTCGGTCTCGCCACCGACCCCCGCCCAGGACTCGTCGTCGAGCCACGGCAGCTCGGGGACACGGTGCAGCCGAGCGCGGCCGGGCTCGCCGAGCCAGGCCCAGACCAGGCCGTCGCGCTCCTGGACGGGGTACGACGCGACCTTGGCGCCGAACGGCACCCGGGGCTGGGTCGGCACCGACACGCACTGCCCGTCGACGTCGTAGACGAAGCCGCAGAGGCCGCACTGGACGTCGTCGCCGACCAGCACGCCCGCCGACAGCGGGAAGGCGCGGTGGGCGCACCGGTCCTCGAGCGCGACCGCACGGCCGTCCTCGGTCCGGTAGAGCACGACGGGCAGGCCGAGGGCGCGGACGCCGAGCAGCTCGCGGTCGACGTCGACCGACATCGCGAGGGCGTACCAGCAGTCGGTGGGCACAGCGCCGGAGAACGCCCGGCGGGACGTGGTGGTCATCGCTCTCCCCCGTTCACAGGTCCAGCACGAGACGGTCGGAGAAGCAGCGCGAGACGCAGACCATCATCGCGTCGTTGGCCGCCCGCTCGGACTCGTTGAGGACCGAGTCGCGGTGGTCGACGTCGCCCTCGAGGACGATCGCCTCGCACGTCCCGCAGATGCCCTCGTGGCACGAACCGAGCACGGAGATGCCGGCGTCCTCGATCACCTGGAACACCGAGCGGTCCGGCGGGACGGTGAGGGTGACACCCGTCGCCGCGAGCTCGAGCTCGAAGGAGCGCTCGCCGCCCTCCGGCGCCTCGATCTCCTTGGCCGCGAACCGCTCGAGGTGCAGCGCGCCCGCGGGCCAGCGCGCGGAGCAGATCTCCTCGAGGCCGAGGAGGAGCCGCTCCGGGCCGCAGGTGTAGACCAGCGTGCCCTCCTGCGGGTCGGCGAGCACGGCCGCGAGGTCGAGCGGACCGGTCTCGTCCCCGGGCAGGAGCGTGACCTTGTCGCCGTACTCGGCGAGGCGCTCGACGTAGGCCATGCCCGAGCGCTTCCGGCCGCGGTAGTACAGGTGCCAGTCGGCGCCCGCCGCCTCGGCCTCGCGGATCATCGGCAGCAGCGGCGTGATGCCGATGCCGCCGGCGACGAACATGTAACGCGGGGCGGAGACCAGCGGGAAGTGGTTGCGCGGGCCGCGCACGGTGACCTTCGCGCCGACGGTCAGGTTGTCGTGGACGTACGCCGAGCCGCCGCGCGACTCGGGCTCGCGCAGCACGGCCACGACCAGACGCCGCGTGTCGAGCGGGTCGCCGCACAGGGAGTACTGCCGCACGAGGTCGCCGAGGACGAGGTCGACGTGCGCCCCGGGGGTCCACGGCGGGATCCCGCCGTCCTCGTCGAGCAGCGTCAGCTCCACCACACCGTCGGCGACCGTGGTCACCGACTCGACGACGAGCTCGCTCTCGTGCTCGCGGAGCTGCGGCGTGCCGCTCATGCCTGCTTCGCCACGATGCGGACGGGGAACTTCTTGATCCCGTTGATGAAGTTGCTGCGCAGGCGCACGATCTCGCCGGTCTGCTCGATCTCGGCGATGCGCGGCAGCAGCGTCTCGAACATGATCCGCATCTCGAAGCGCGCGAGGTTCGCGCCCATGCACGTGTGCGGGCCCTTGCCGAACGTCACGTGGTCGTTGGGGTGGCGGTCGAGCTTGAGCGTCCACGGGTCGTCGAACTTGGCGTCGTCGCGGTTCGCCGACGGCCACCACATGACGACCTTGTCGCCGGCCTTGACCTGCTTGCCGTGGATCTCGACGTCCTTGGTCGCCGTACGCCGGAAGTGGTAGACCGGCGAGGCCCAGCGGATGAGCTCCTCGATGGCGGTCTGGTACTTGTCGGGGTTCTCGAGCAGCCACTGCATCTGGTCGGGGTTGTCCATCAGCGCCTTCATCGAGTGGCTGATGGCCTGACGCGTCGTCTCGTTGCCGGCGACGACGAGCAGCAGGAAGTAGTTGTCGTAGTGCTCCTGCGAGAGCGGGATGCCGTCCTCGGGCATCCGGTTCACGAGCTTGGAGACCAGGTCCTCGCCGTCGCCGCCCTTGCGCTCGGCGGCGAGCTGGCGGCCGTAGTCGAAGATCTCCTGCGACACCGGCGAGCTGAACGGCAGGTGGCGGTACTTCTTGGACTCCTCGCTGTTCACGAGCACGCGCGCGTAGTCGGGGTCGGAGAAGCCGACGATCTCGTTGCCCCACGAGATCAGCTGCGGCGTCATGTCCTCGGGGGTGTCGAGGAGCCGGGCCAGCACGGCGATCGGGTAGTCGGCGGCGATGGCGTCGACGAAGTCCATCTCCTGCTGCTGCAGGGCCGTCTCGACCGTGACGGCCGCGAGACCGCGCAGGAAGTCCTCGTAGCGGCGCAGCTGCGCGGCGCTGAAGTCGCGCATGAGCAGCTTGCGCAGCGCCTGGTGGCGCGACCCGTCGCTCTCGAGGATGGACCGGCGGCGCTCCTGGAACTCCTCCGGCGGCTCCTCGAGGTTGGTGAACTTGGTCGAGGTGAAGGTGTCGGTGTCCTTGTCGACGCGCTCGATGTCGTCGTAGCGCGTGATCGCCCAGAAGCCGGACCCGCCGTCGGTCTCCTCGGTCCAGTGGCAGGGAGCCTCGGCCCGCAGGGTCTCGAACATGCCCCAGGCCTCGTTGCGCTCGAACGTGGCGAGGTCCGCGAGGTCGACCTGGTCGAGGGGGACGGGATCGGGACGCATGCGGGCTCCTTCGACGACGAGCGGAGGGGAGATCGTTTGGATCCGAACGGGAATCTAGGGCGGTGGGTCCGGCGGGTCAAGAGCATCGGCACGATTTCCCGGAGCCGGTGCCGCGACGTTGACGCCTCAACATCGTTCGGATCCGAAAATAGTGCCGGAAACCCTTGACGCCGGAGCCCGCGAGCGGCCACCCTTTGCGATCATTCGGATCCGTACGAACGATCCGTGCCGCCCCCACCCCCGCACAGAGGGACGCCCATGGCCTCACTGCAGCCCGCCCCCGAGGAGACCTCGGAGACCGCTCTCCACCACGGTCGACTCGGGGTGTTCGGCATCGTCTTCTTCGTCGTCGCCGCTGCCGCCCCGCTCGTCGGCATGACGGGCGCCGTACCGGTCGCCATCGTGCTCGGCAACGGCGCAGCCGTCCCCGGCGCCTACGTCGCCGTCGGACTCGTCCTGCTGCTGTTCTCCGTCGGCTACGCCGCGATGGCCACCAAGGTGACCAACACCGGTGCGTTCTTCGCCTACGTCGGACGCGGCATCGGCATCATCCCCGGCGTCGGCTCTGCCTTCACCTCGCTCGTCGCCTACCTCGCGGTCCAGCTCGCGATCTTCGGGTTCTTCGGAGCGATCGTGTCGGCGGAGATGGCCGACAAGTTCGGCATCGAGTGGCAGTGGTGGGTGTGGACGCTCATCGCCTGGGCGCTCGTCACCGGCCTGTCGGTCCTGTCGGTGGACGTCGGCGCGAAGCTGCTCGGCGTCCTCATGGGGCTCGAGCTCATCTCGCTGCTCGTGACGGCCTTCGCGGTGTTCTTCTCGTCGAGCAAGCCCGAGGGCGTCGACGTCGGCGCCTCCTTCGCGCCGCAGAACATCTTCTCGGGCGGCCTGGCCAGCACGGCCGGCATCGCCCTCGCGTTCGCCTTCGCCTCCTACATCGGCTTCGAGGCCACGGCGATCTACGGCGAGGAGGCCAAGGACCCGCACCGCACGGTCCCCCGCGCCACCTACCTGGCTGTCATCACGATCACGATCATCTTCGGCTTCACCGCCTTCGCGATCGTCACCGGCCTCGGCGCCTCGCAGGTCGTCGACAAGACCCTCGAGCTGTCGAGCGTCGACGGCACCCCGCTGGTCAACCCCGCGGGTGTTCTGTTCGCGGTCGCCGAGAAGTACGTCGGCTCCTGGATCGTCGACCTGATGAGCTGGCTGGTCATCTCGTCGCTGTTCGCGGGTCTGCTCGCCTTCCAGAACTCCGCTGCGCGCTACTTCTTCGCCATGGGCCGCTCCGGCGTGCTCCCGCAGCGGCTCGACCGCGTCAACGGCCGCGGTGCCCCGTGGTCGGCCGCGCTCCTCACGTCGGTCATCTCGGGCCTGGTCATCGTGCTCTTCGCGGTCCGGGGGCTCGACCCCATCCTCAACCTGTTCAACTGGTTCTCGGGCCTCGCGGTGCTCGCGATCCTCTTCGTGGAGATCCTCGTCTCGGTGTCGGTGATCGCGTTCTTCTCGCGGCACCGCGGAGAGGCGTCCACGTGGGCGTCGGTCATCGCGCCGCTGCTGTCGATCCTCGGCCTCACCGTGGGCCTCTGGCTGCTGGCGTCGCGCTTCGCGCTGCTCGCCGGCACCGCGGCGGAGGGCGTCGACCCGACGGCCGAGCCGTGGGGGCTCAACAGCACCGGCTGGATCCTGGTCCTCACGCCGTTCGTGCTGTTCGGGGTCGGCATGATCGTCGGGAAGCTCCGGCTCAAGGACGAGAACGAGGACGCCATCGCCGACCTCGTCGCCTGACCGGCAGCACCTCCGAGGAGGGGACGACCCACCCGGGTCGTCCCCTCCTCGCACGTCCGGGACCTACCAGGCGACCGGGACCGACGTCGGCGCACGGAACTCCCACCCGCGGAACTCCACGGGAGCGGTGAGCCGGAGGTCGGGCATCGCGTCGACCAGCAGCTGCAGGCAGATCCGCTCGAGGTCGCGGGCGAACTGATGGCCCGCGCAGAAGTGCGGGCCGTACCCGAACGCCCCGTTCGGGCGCCGCACCCGGTGCACGTCGAACCGCGTCGGGTCGGCCACGAGGCTCTCGTCGTGGCAGGCGCTCGCCACCACCGCGGACACGAGGGCGCCCCGAGGGATCACGGCACCGCCGAGCGGGACGTCGTCGAGCGCGGTCGCCTGCATGGTGCCGATCGGCGGCATCCAGCGCAGCGCCTCGTGGACCACGTCGTCCCAGCGGTCCGGGTCCTCGCGGACCCAGGCGAGCTGCTCGGGGTGGGTGAGCAGGCCCACGAGGCACGACGCCGCCGCATGACCGGGCTCCTGCATCCCGCCGAGCAGGATCACCTTGATGGACGGCATCACCGACTCGATGCTGCGGGCGTGGCCCGCAGGGCAGCCGTGGGTGAGCAGCGAGGCGATCGCCGAGCCGTCGGGCTCGCTGCTCATCCGCTCCATCAGCGGGCGCAGCTCGCGGTCGATGTCGGCCGCCGTGGCGTCGTTCGCCGCCTGCTTGTCGGCGTCGCCCTCGAAGTTGATGGCACCCATCGACAGCCCGTGGAACCACTCCTGCAGCCGCTCGGCCGGCAGGTGCCCGAGGCCCAGCACCTCGCCGAGGCCGAGCACGCTCACCGGCTCGAAGTAGTCGGTGAGCAGGTCGGCCTCGCGCTGCGGTCGCGCGAGCAGCGCCTCGAGCCGCGCCTGCGCGATCGGCGTGACCAGGTCCTCGATGTACTCGGCCACCCTGCGCGGCCGGAACTTCTCGTCGAGGCAGCGCCGGAGCTCGAGGTGCTCGGCACCGTCCATGGTCATGAGCGTGCGCCCGCCGAACGAGCGGTCGACGGGCGAGTCGGGGGCCTCGGCAGTGAACAGCGAGGTCCTGCTGGTGACGACCTCGACGTCCTCGGCCCGCGTCACCAACCAGCAGTTCACGGCCGGCACCCACGCGACCGGCTCCTCCGCGCGGAGGCGGGCGTAGATCGGGAAGGGGTCGCGCTCGAGCTCCTCGACCGTGATGGTCTCCGCGTACGTCGCCATGCGCGGCATCCTCGGGCCCCGGCGGCCCCCGCGACAAGACAGGGCCGCCCCGACGCGCGGGGCGACCCTGTCGTCAGCGCTGGGAGGTCAGCCCATGTCGATCTGCATGACGACGGCCTTGGGCTCGGTGAAGAACTCCCGGCTGAAGTTGCCGCCCTCGCGGCCGACGCCGGAGTCGCCGACGCCACCGAACGGGGAACGCAGGTCGCGGATGAAGAAGCAGTTCACCCAGACCGTGCCGGCGCGCAGCTTGGCCGAGACGCGGTGCGCGGTGTGCAGGTTCTCGGTGAACACCATGGCGTTGAGGCCGTAGCGGGTGTTGTTCGCCAGCGCGACGGCCTCCTCCTCGGTGTCGAACGGCGTCGCGACCACGACCGGCCCGAAGATCTCCTCGCGCACGACGCGGGCGTCGGCGGGCGCGTCGACGACGATCGTGGGCTGCACGCCCCAGCCCTCACCGAGACCGCCGGTGACGAGCTTGCCGCCGGCCAGCGCCTCCGGCGTCAGGAAGCTCTGCACCTTGAGGAAGTGCTCCTGACTGGCGAGAGCGGGCGAGAACTGGGTCGCCTTGTCCTTGGGGTCGCCGATGACGAGCTTCTCGGCGGCCTCCTTGTACTTCGCGACGAACTCGTCGTAGATGCCGCGCTGGACGTAGAGGCGCGAGCCCGCGAGGCAGACCTGGCCGGCGTTGCGGAAGATCGCCTCGATCGCCCAGTAGACGGCGTTGTCGATGTCGGCGTCGTCGAACACGATGTTCGCGCCCTTGCCGCCGAGCTCGAGGCTCACCGGGATGAGGTTCTTCGACGCCGCGGCGCTGATGATCCGGCCCGTGCCGGACTCGCCGGTGAAGGTGATGCGGTCGACGTCGGGGTTCGACGTGAGCGCCGAGCCGACCGAGTCGGGGCCGTAGCCGTGCACGACGTTGAAGACGCCGTCGGGGATGCCCGCCTCGATCGCGAGCCGGCCGAGGATCGTGACCGACGTGGGGGTGTCCTCCGCCGGCTTGAGCACGACGGTGTTGCCCCACGCCAGCGCGGGCGCGACCTTCCAGGTCGCCATCATGAGCGGGAAGTTCCACGGCGAGATCGCGACCACGACGCCGGCGGGATCCAGTCGCGAGTACGCGTGGTGGCCGGAGTCCATCGGGTAGTTGTCGTTCATCGACAGCCGCGCGTGGTCGGCGAAGAACCGGAAGTTCCACACGCTGCGCGCGACGTCGTGCAGCGCCTGCGTGATCGGCTTGGCCATGTCGTGCACGTCGGCGAGCGCGAGCTCCTCCGCGTGCTCCTCCATGAGGTCGGCGAGGCGGTGGATCAGCGCCTGGCGCTTCTCGTAGCCCATCCGCGGCCAGGGGCCCTCGTCGAAGGCGCGGCGGGCGGCGGCGACAGCCAGGTCGGCGTCGGCCTTGCTGCCCAGGGCGACGGTCGCCCACACCTCGCGGGTGTAGGGGTCGATGTCGTCCATCGTCGCGTGGTCGATCGAGGCGACCTCGCGGCCGTCGATGATGTGGCCGAAGAACTCCATGGGTACGTCCTCTCGCGTGACGTCGTCGGCAGTCACCGTAGGCGTCGCCCCGCGCGGGACTCTCCTCGTGTTCCTCAACCAGGAACGGGCTTCTCGGCCCGCTTCGCGAAGGCTCGCCTCACTCGGCGGCGTCGCGCGCGTTCTGCATCATGATCTTGGAGAGCCGCTTGGCGGCCATGGTGACCAGCCGCACCTGGCGGTCCTGGTTGTTGCCGAGGTCGGCGCTTGCGCCGGTGATCGAGATGGCGGCCAGCGCGATCCCGTGGCTGTCGAGCACCGGCGCGGCCACCGAGGCCAGGCGGGTCATCAGCTCCTCGTGGGACGTCGCGAAGCCGCGCTGGCGGACCTTGGCCAGCTCCTCGCGGAAGTGTTTGTCGTTGGTGATGGTCTTGGCCGTGAAGACCGGGAAGCCGGCGGCGATGCGGGCCGCCGCCGCCTCGGGGTCGTAGGCGCAGAGCGCCTTCCCCGACGAGGTCGTGTGCAGCGGCCAACGGCGGCGGTACTCGTCCATCACCTGCATGCCGCGCAGGGTGGGCAGCCGCTCCAGGAAGAGCGCGTCGGCACCCTGGACGACGGAGAGGTGGACCGTCCAGCCGGAGAGCTCGCGCAGCTCCTCGAGGAGGGTGAGCGAGCGGCGCCGGAGCTCGACGCGGGTGAGGGCCAGCTGGCCGAGCTCGAAGAGGTGCAGCCCGAGGCGGTACTTGCCGTTGACCGGGTTCTGCTCGATGAGCTGGCGCGACTGGAGCGTCGTGAGCAGGCGGTGGGCGGTGCTCTTGGCGACGCCGAGGCGCCGGGCGACCTCGGAGACACCGAGCTCCTCGTCGGTGACGAAGCAGTCGAGCAGGTCGAGCGCGGACGCGACGGACTTCAGTCCGCCTTCCACCTCGAAGTCGCCCATAAGGGCAACCTACTCGGCAGCCTCCGGACGCGCGTGCGGGACGGCGGACACACGGTCCGCCGTCCCGCAGAGCGATACGGGCTCAGGTCGCGACGGTGAGGAAGCGGTCGTTGAGCTCGCGGGAGTGGTAGAAGATCGCCTTGCCGAGCTGGTCCGGAGTCCACACGACCATGGGGCGGTCGCGGAAGCAGCGGTAGCCGCCCGAGAAGGTCTCGTTGCGGTTCCCGGACGGGTCGAAGAAGTAGATCGTCTGGCCGCGGGTGATGCCGTGGCGCGTCGGGCCGATGTCGATCGGCACGTCGTCCATGGACATGATGTCGGCCGCGTGGCCGACGTCGGCCCAGCCGCGCATCTCGAACGCGAAGTGGTGGATCTTCGCCTCGGGGGCCTCGAGCAGCGCGATGTCGTGGTTGGACTCGCCGATCGTGAGCCAGGTGGCGATGGTGTGCGCGTCGTCCTCGAGGCTGGTGCGGACCTCCTCGGTGGCCCACATGCCGATGCAGTCGGTGAAGAACTCGCGGCTCTCCGCGACGTTCGGCACCCAGAGCAGGGCGTGGTCGAGGCGCGGGGCGCCGATGCCGACCATGTGGCGCGGGAAGGCGTCGGGGTTGTGCGTCCCGAGCTCGGTCCCGATCGCCGTCATGTGGCTGTAGATGTCGATCTCGTGGCCGCTGGGGAGCGTGACGGTGATGCCGTCGCCCACCTCGGGGCGCGAGCCGGCCGCGAACCGGGACACCGTGTAGCCCTTGGCCGTGGCCTTGGCCTCGATGTCGGCGATGTCCTCGGGCTTCTCGGCCTTGAAGCCGGTGCGGACGAAGCCCACGCCGCCCTCCTCGAGGACGACCGAGTGGTGGTCCCACTCGTCCCAGCCCTTGAAGTAGACCTTCCCGTCCTCCTCGAGGGTCTGGTACAGACCCACCGTGTTGCTGTAGTGCTCCTTGGCCTCGGCCAAGTCAGTGACCTTCACATGCATGTAGCCCATACGCATGACAGCCATCGCGGTCCGGTCCTTTCGTCCATCGGATGGTGTGGCAGGTCGGCCGTTCCGCGTCATCCGCGACAGGCCATCTCCGTCGAGCCGCAACGTAGACCTGCCACCCCCGGGTGTTTCCAGGCTGTTCCTCACCCCGGAACGATCGTTCGGAGGCGGGATTCCTTGCGCTCCAACGGGTTACGCCGGACGGACCAGTGCCGAGACGGTGAGCCTTCCCTAAGTTTTCCCCTCTCGTTCCTGTCCCCGGAACAGCGCTGAGTCCTCGGTCACGACAGGACTAGGAATGCCCGCATCGGCAGTCGCCGACCGTCGTCGAAGGGAGCGCGCGTGACGCCGTTCATGCTGCGGGTCGCGGACATCGTCGGAGCCGATACCACCGACGAGCTCGATCTGCCGGAGCCTGCGCTGCAGCGCTCCGTCTTCCGCCCGATCAACAAGGGCAACGACCTCCACGTCGCCTACCGCGGCCTCACCGAGCAGCTCGTGTGCGAGGCCAACGCGATGCTCCCCGCCGAGGACGACCGGATGACCCTGGTCGACGACGTCGTCGGGAACGAGATGCTCTACAGCGTCTACTACCGCGGCCGCGCCGCGGTGATCTCCACAGTCTTCGGCGAGGGCAAGGCCTTCGGCCGCGTCGTCGCCGACGGTCTCGACAACTCCGAGCCCCACGAGCTCGCCGGACCGGAGTCCGTCGAAGATCTGCTCCTGCTCCTCCTGATGGAGTCGGACACCCCGCGCCACCCCGCGCACTGACACCACCGCACGCACGCACGTCCCCACCCGCAGCGCCTCAGGAGGCACGCATGCAGATCGAACTGCGCACGCAGGTGATCGAGCCCGAGCGCAAGACCTTCACCAACCTGGTGAAGCGCTTCGGCGATCGCCCGGCGTCCCGGTACGAGGAGGGGTCGATCGACATCCAGTCGGTCGCGAACTTCCACTACCGGCCGCTCTGGTCCGCCGACCACGAGCTCTACGACGTCGACTACACGGCGTTCAAGCTCGACGACCCGTACTCGTTCACCGACCCCCGCCAGCTGTACTACGCGCCGTACGTGCAGTCGCGTGCCGCGATGGGCGAGGCGTTCAGCAAGACCGTCGAGTACGTCGAGTCGCGCGGGCTGCTCTCGAAGCTGCCGGCCGGCTGGGACTCGCTCGTCGGCGAGGTGCTCATCCCCCTGCGTCACTGGGAGGCGGGCGCGCAGCTGGTCCTCATCGAGGGCTCGCGCTGGGCCTACGGCACCACGATCGACCAGTGCTGCATGTTCTCCTCGTTCGACCGCATCGGCAACGCGCAGAACCTCTCGCGCATCGGCATCGTCTACGGCCAGGGCCACGACGGCGCTCTCGCCGCCGCCAAGACCCGCTGGCTCGAGGCGCCCGAGATGCAGGGCCTGCGCCGCCTGGTCGAGGAGGTCCTCGCGGGCGACGACTGGGGCAAGAAGGTCGTCACCATCGACCTCGCCGACCGCCTGCTCTACGGCCTCCTGTACACCCACCTCGACGAGTCCGCGCTCACCGGCGGCGCCGGTGCCTACAGCCTCGTGGCCCAGCACTTCGCCTCGTGGTACGCCGACAACCGCCGCTGGCTCGACCAGCTGCAGAAGGTCTGGTTCGCCGACGCCACCCACGGCGCCGAGAACAAGGCCGCCTACGACGCCGTCCTGGCCGAGCGCTGGGCCCAGGTCGTCGAGGCCGTGTCCGACGTCGCCGCCGCCGTCGACGCCCGCGTCCCGGGTGCCGGCGCCGTCGCCAACGTCGAAGCCAACGCCGCCGCGCTCGCCGCCGACTTCGGCGCGCTCGGCCTGACCGTCCCCGGAGGCAAGTGATGACCGCCGCGACCGGCGCCCGCCCTGTCGGCATCGACCTGCAGGAGAACGAGGAGAACCGCGCCCTCGTCGAGGCCATCGAGGCCGACAACCCGGACCTCAACATCCGTCACATGCCGGGCATGATCCGGCTGACCACGACCGGCAAGCTCGTGATCAACCAGTCCAGCGTCGAGGCCCGCCTCGGCCGCCCGTGGGAGACCCACGAGCTGCAACTGGCGATCATCTCGTACTTCGGCGAGTTCGTTGAGTGGGATGACGACGTGATCGTCATCGCCTGGCAGCACTGAGGAGAGCCTGAACATGACCGTTTCCCCGGAGAAGCCGGCCCGCAAGCTCTCGATGAAGCAGCGGTACACGGCGCTGACGCACGACCTCGACTGGGAGCCCACCTACGTCACGGAGGAGGAGGTCTTCCCCTTCACCACGTTCGAGGGCATCAAGGTCCACGACTGGTCCAAGTGGGAGGACCCCTTCCGCCTGACCGTCGAGGCCTACAACAAGTACCAGGCCGAGAAGGACCGTCGCCTCTACGCCGTCCTCGACGGCTTCGCGCAGAGCCAGGGCCAGACCGGCCTCACCGACGCGCGCTACATGAACGCGATGAAGATCTTCCTGCAGGGCATCCCGGTGCACGAGTACAACGCGCACCGCAACTTCGCCTACCTCGCTCGCTACGCCAACGGCCCCGGCGCCCGCTTCGCGGCCCTGTGCCAGAGCATGGACGAGCTGCGTCACGCGCAGACCGAGATCCACACGCTGTCGCACTACAACAAGTTCTTCGACGGCATGCACAACTGGCACCACTGGACCGACCGCGTCTGGTACCTCTCGGTGCCGAAGTCCTTCTTCGAGGACGCCATGACGGCCGGCCCGTTCGAGTGGCTCATCGCCATCGGGTTCTCCTTCGAGTACCTGCTGACGAACCTGCTGTTCGTGCCGTTCATGTCCGGTGCGTCGTTCAACGGCGACCTCCCGACCATGACGTTCGGCTTCTCGGCCCAGTCCGACGAGTCGCGCCACATGACCCTCGGCCTCGAGGCGATCAAGTTCATGTGCGAGCAGGACGAGGACAACGTCCCGATCGTGCAGGAGTGGCTCGACAAGTGGTTCTGGCGCGGGTACCGGCTCATCGCCCTGGTCGCCGGGATGATGGACTACATGCACCCGAAGCACGTCATGAGCTGGAAGGAAGCCTTCGAGCTCTACTTCGAGGAGCAGATGCTCAACGGTCTGTTCAAGGACCTCGAGTACTACGGCATCAAGCCTCCGCGTCACGTCCAGTGGGCGATCGACGAGAAGGAGATCCTGTCGCACCAGGTCTACTGGATCCTCTACCAGTTCAGCCACGCGGCGGCCTTCAGCACCACGATCCCCAACGCCGAGGACCAGGCCTGGCTCGAGGAGAACTACCCCGAGACGTGGCCGGTCTTCAAGGCGGCGGCGTGGGACAAGGCTCAGAAGGTCATGGACAACGGCGGTCGGTACTTCAACCCCGGCCTCCCGCAGCTGTGCACCGTCTGCCAGATCCCCATGGGCTTCACCGAGCCGGGCGACCCGCTGACCCAGTGCCAGCGCCAGTCGGTCTACGAGGGCGAGCGCTACGACTTCTGCTCCGACGGCTGCCAGTGGATCTTCGACCGGGAGCCCACCAAGTACCGCCAGTCCTGGCTGCCGGTGCACCAGATCTTCCAGGGCAACTGCGGCGGCCCGGGCGGTCTGCCCGCCGTCGCCGCGTGGTACGAGCTCGGTCCGAACGACGGCGCCGAGTACCTGGGCAGCAACGACTTCAAGAACTGGCAGGCGTGGCACGGCCAGGCCGAGAAGGAGGCCTGACATGGCTGTCGTCGCGAACTACGAGTACAACTGGCCCAGCCGCTCCGCCGCCGAGTTCTACGGCGACGCCCAGCTGGTGCACGTGTGGTGGAAGGGCAACCCGTACTTCGTGGCTGCCTCGACCTTCCCGTTCCCGAAGGACATGCCCTTCGGTGCGCTGGTCGGGCTGTGCAAGGAGTTCTTCGCGGCCGACCCCGACTTCACGCCGGACATGATGGACACGGCCCGCTGGGCCGTGGACAAGCAGCCGATCACACCGGACATGGAGGCCTCGCTGGTCGCCAACGGCGTCGGTCACAAGAGCCTGGTCCAGTTCGAGATCTGACCCGGCAGCAGAGCACCACCCGCGGCGCCCCGCAGGTCACCATCATCCGGGAGCCGCGGCACCCTGGAGCGGTCCACCCCCACCGTTCCCCCCGCACCAACACCCAGGAGCCGC
>JBGAJT010000049.1:14985-15244 GCA_044224785.1 Candidatus Nanopelagicales bacterium
TCCCTCCCCCCCACACTCCCCCCCCCCGGGGCCCCCGGCCGGACTCCCGGGGGCGGCCCCCGCGGCACGCTGGAGCGTTCCACCCGCACGGTTCCACCCGCACCATCAGCCAGGAGCAGCGATGACCGCCGAGTACCAGATCACCGTCGAGCCGCTGGGCCGCGAGATCACGTGCCGCGAGGACCAGACCGTCCTCGACGCGTGCCTGCGCGCCGGCATCTGGGTCCCCCACTCCTGCACGCACGGCACCTGCGCCACG
>JBGAJT010000004.1:0-30417 GCA_044224785.1 Candidatus Nanopelagicales bacterium
TGGCACGCCAGCGCGATCTCGTACCCGCCCCCGAGCGCTGCGCCGTTGAGCACGGCGACGACCGGTCGGCCCAGCCTCTCGAGCCGACGCAGTGCCGCAGTGATCCGCGTGGACGTCGCGTAGACGGCGGCCGCGTCGTCGGCACCCGCCCGGACGAGCAGCTCGAGGTCGCCCCCGGCGAAGAACGTCTTCTTGGCCGACGCGATCACGACCCCGGTGAGGCTGTCGCGCTCGACCCACAGCCGGTCGACGACGACGGGCAGCTGCTCCACGAACCGGTCGTTCATCGTGTTCGCCGACTGCGTCGGATCGTCCATCGTGACGACGACGACGCCGTCCTCGCCGAGGTCCCAGTGGAACAGGTCGTGCTCGGGCGTGGTCATGCTCTGCCTCTCCGGCTGGTCGGTCGTGGTCAGACTCGTTCGATGAGCGTCGCGACGCCCATGCCGCCTGCGATGCACAGGCTGATGACGGCACGCCGACCGCCGGTGCGCTCGAGCTCGTCGAGCGCCGTGCCGAGGAGCATCGCGCCGGTCGCGCCGAGGGGGTGGCCCAGGGCGATGGCGCCACCGTTGACGTTCACCTTCTCGTCGGGGATCCCCAGGTGGCGCGCGTACATCAGGGGCACGACGGCGAACGCCTCGTTGATCTCGAAGAGGTCGATGTCGTCGACGGTGAGCCCGGCGCGGTCGAGCAGCTTGCGCGTGGCCGGCACCGGACCGGTGAGCATCAGCGTGGGGTCGGCGCCCGAGGTCGCCGTGGCGACGACGCGGGCGCGCGGCGCGATCCGGAACCGGTCCGCGACGTCCTCGCCGCCGACCAGCACGAGGGCCGCGCCGTCCACGATGCCCGACGAGTTGCCTGCGTGGTGGACGTGCTGCACGCGCTCGACCCGGGGGAACTGCTGCAGGGCGACGGCGTCGAAGCCGCCCTGCTCGCCCGCGCCGGCGAAGGCCGGCTTCAGCGCGCCGAGCGACGCGGTCGTGGTCTCCGGCCGCAGGTGCTCGTCGTGGTCGAGGACCACGAGCCCGTTGCGGTCGCGCACCGGGACGACCGACGTCACGAAGCGTCCGCCGGACCACGCCGCGGCCGCGCGCTGCTGCGAGCGCACGGCGTAGGCGTCGACGTCGTCGCGGGTGAAGCCCTCGAGCGTCGCGATGAGGTCGGCGCTGATGCCCTGCGGCACGAACGACGTCGCCAGGCTGGTCTCCGGGTCGTTGACCATCGCCCCGCCGTCGGACCCGATCGGCACGCGCGACATCGACTCGACGCCACCGGCGAGCACCACGCGGTCCCAGCCCGACAGCACCTTCTGCGCCGCGGTGTTCACGGCCTCGAGGCCCGAGCCGCAGAACCGGTTGATCTGCAGGCCGCCGACCGTGTCGGGCAGCCCTGCGCGCAGCGCTGCGGCCCGCGGCAGCACGGCGCCCTGGTCGCCGACGGGGGAGACGATCCCGAGGACGAGGTCGTCGACCGCCTGCGGGTCGAGCTCGGGATGACGGGCGAGCAGCTCGTGCACCAGCCCGACGACGAGGTCGATCGGCTTGACGGTGTGCAGGGCGCCCTGCGCCCTCCCGCGACCGCGCGGCGTGCGGATCGCGTCGTAGACGTAGGCGTGCGGGCCGGTCGTCGTCACAAGGCACCTCGTGCAGGGTCGGGGTCGGCGGGAGCCGCCGTGGACGGGGCCCTCACCGGGCCGGAGCGTGGGCGCGCCCCGACCCACCGGAGGGCCGGGGCGCGCAGTCGACCGGGTGGTGCCCGGCCGCTGGCGTCGGGATCACGCGCCGCCGAGGTACGCCGGCCACGGCCCGTAGGCGTAGACGAACGTCGCCGGTGCACCGGTGATGCCCTTGTTCATGACGAGCACGTTGTTCGGCACAAGCAGCGGGATCCAGACCAGCTCGTCGGTGATGACCTTCTGCGCGATCACGACGTCCTGCGCGCGCTTGGTCTCGTCCTTCTCGCTGCGCGCCGCGTTGAGCGCCGACGTGACGGCCGGGTCGTCGTAGCCGGTGTAGTTCTGGCTGCCGCCCGGGAGCACGATCGTCTTGTAGAGCGCCGAGGGGTCGGCGTAGTCGCCGTAGTTGGCCGTCGGCACCGCGTCGATGGAGGCGATGGCCTTCGGGTCGATGAAGAAGTTGACGAAGTTGGTCGGGCTGGAGTCGACCAGCTCCACCTTGAGGCCGATCGCCTCGCACGCCGCCTTGAAAGCGAGCGCCGTCGTGCTCGCCGAGGGGATGCCCGTCGACGTGCCGACGCGCACCGTCTTGCCCTCGATGCCGAGGGTCTTGGCGAGCTCCTTGGCCTTCGCGACGTCCTGCTCGAGAGCGGGCAGCGCGTCGTAGCCCGCCTTGAACACGTCCTGCGCCGTGCCCCACGTGCCCGACCCGACCATCGCGTGCGGCAGGTTGCCGGCACCGCGCAGCAGGGTGGCGAGCAGGCCCTTGCGGTCGATCGCGAGGCTGACGGCCTGACGGACCTTCGGGTCGGCGAGCGGCCCCTGCGTGGCCATGATCGCCATGGAGTTCGACTGGAACGGCGCGCCCTGGAAGACCTTCACCGAGTCGCTGCTCTGCAGCCGGCCGAGCGTCGAGAGCGCGAACAGGTAGCTGCCGTCGATCGCGCCCGTCTCGAGGCCGGCGGTGAGCGCGGCGTCGTCGGGCACACCGGTCAGCGTGAGGGTCGTGAGCTTCGGCTTGGGGAGCGAGGAGTCCCAGTACGCCGTGTTCGGCACCATCTTCACGCCGGCGCCCGTCTGCCAGCTCTCGAGCTTCATGACGCCGGAGCACATGATGCCGCCGGACGGGGTGCCGTACGCCTGGCCGGCCGCGGTGGCGAACTTCTTCTGGATGATCTTGCCGGGAGTGGAGGAGAGCTCGCCGGGCAGCCAGTAGTCGGGCTGCGTCAGCGTGATCTTCACGGTGCTCGCGTCGACGGCCTCGATCGTCTTGACCCGGTCGAACACCGCGCCGTAGAAGCCGCCGAGCGTCTTGTCGCGCTGGCGCTCGAGGCTGAACACGACGTCGTCGGCGGTGACCGCGGAGCCGTCCCAGAACTTGGCGCCGGCGTTGATCGCGAAGTCGTACTCGGTGTCGGACGGCTGCGTCATCGTGCCCAGGCCGTTGCCGTAGGACATGTCGTTGTTCATGCGCAGCAGCGAGTCGCACATGGCCGAGAGCCCGGCAGCCTCGGGCAGGTCGAACGCGTAGATCGGGTCGAGGGTCTGCACCTCGTGGTACGCCGCCCACACGACGTCGCCCGCGTCCTTGGTGGGCTTGGGGGTGTCGACCGTGAAGCCGGACGTGGGGGCCGACGTGGACGACCCGTCGGGGGCCGGCGCGCCCGAGCAGGCGGCGAGCAGTGCGGCTGCGGCAGCGATGCCGAGCAGCGGCCGGATGGTCCGGCCTCGCGTGATGGAGCGCATCGGGATTCCTCTCAGGCGCAGGCGAAAACGGCGATCGGGCCCGACGGTAGAGGATAGTGAACGAGAAAGGCAATAGTCTTTGCTAACGATCCAGGCAGGTCCTCGCGAGCGCTGATGCAAAACAGGGGCAGCCCCGCAGCTCCGGAGATGCGAGGGCAGGCGGGAGCCGGGTGGGCGTGCGCAGTCGAGCGGTCCGCAGAAGCGTCGATCGCGCCGCGCGGGGACGGGCCGGTACGCCGACGTGCCGGTCCGGATCAGCGGGCGGGTGAGGTCTTCTTCGTGGCGCGGGGCCGCGAGGCGGGGGCTGCTGCGCGGGAGGCCCGAGCACGCGGCTTGGGGGCGGCCGCGCGTGCGGCGAGCGCCTCGAGGAGCAGCTCGAGCGCCGCGCCGAAGACCTGCTCGCCGTCGGCGATCACCGACTCGGTCAGGTCGCGGTCGGACACCTCGAGGTGGCGGGTGGGGATCGCGTAGGAGCTCGCGGCGAGCTCGAGGTCGGCGCGCTGCGTGGCGGGGGGCTGCCCGAGCTCGTCGGCCGTCATCGCGATGTGCGACAGGGTGATCTCGGCGACCGTGCGTGCGAGCAGAGCCGTCTGCTCCTCGTCGTAGCCCATCGCGGCGAGGCTCTGCCGCAGCGCCGCCATGCACGCGCGCGCAGCGGCACCGTCGTTGGAGCGCAGCGTGATCAGGCGTGCGAGGGAGGGTCGGCGCAGGTAGGTGCGCCGCAGGGCCCACGCCATCCGGCGCACGTTCTCGACCGGCTCGTCGCCCTCGACGTAGGCGGTGTAGGTCTCCTCGAGCAGGACGTCGGCCATGGCGAGGAGGAGCTGGTCCTTGCTCGCGAAGTGCCGGTAGATCGAGCTGGGGTCGGTGTCGAGCTCGCGACCGAGCCGCGCCATCGTGAGGTCTTTGGCGTCCTCGGAGTCGGCGACGCGGAACGCGGCCTCGAGCACCACCGATCGCGACAGCGTGCCTCGGGGCAACCGCTTCCTCGCCACAGCACTGCCTTCCCGTGTCCGGCCACGATCGATGAGCCGTCCCGACGATATCGGACCGTGGGTGGCGCGCCCGGAGCGAGGACGCGCCCCGCCGTACGCCGCTCCGCGGTCAGCGCGCGTCGTGCGTGATGCGTCCGCCGAAGAGCGTCTGCAGCACCGGCACCTGGTGGATCTCGTGGTCGGGGACGGCGAACAGGTCGGCACCGAGCGCCACGAGGTCGGCGCGCTTGCCCACCTCGATCGTGCCGATCTCGTCCTCGAGGTGCAGCTGGTAGGCGCCGTTGGCCGTGTAGGCGCGCACGGCGTCGTGCACCGAGACCCGCTGGTCGGGGAGGTACGCGCGGTCCTCCGGGTGCCCGGGCCGACGTCGCGTGACGGCGGCCTCGATCTGGGTGAGCGGCGGGATCTCCTCGATGCGCACGCCGGGGCAGTCGGCGCCGTAGGTGACGACGGCACCGGAGCGCACGAGGTCGCCGTAGGGCATCGACCGCGTGCGGACGCGGTGCTCGCCCATGCGCGACGTGTAGGCGTCCATCGTGCCGCCGTCGAAGTCGGTGCCCCACATCGGCGTCACGTTGGCGACGACCCCGAGGTCGACGAACCGGCGCAGGTCGTCGGGGTGCACCCAGGTGTTGTGGCAGACGGTGTGCCGACGGGCTCCGCGCCCGTGCCGGTCCTGCACCTGCTCGATCGCGTCGAGGACGGTGCGCAACGAGCCGTCGCCCTCGACATGGATGTGGACGTCGAACCCCGCGAGGTGCGTCGCCTCGATCATGCCGGTGATCTCGGGGCCGGGGATGTGCATGTGCCCGCAGCTGTGCGGGTCGTCCTCGTACGGCTCGAGCAGCAGCGATCCGCCCGACAGCATGGTGCCGTCGCTCCAGATCTTGAGCGTCGAGATGCTGAGGTTCTCGCTGCGGTAGCGCGCGTTCCAGTCGCGCAGGTGGGCCACGAGCTCGTGCGGGTCGTCGGTGGCCTCGCGGCTCCAGAACGTGCCGGAGATCCGGATCGGCAGCTCGCCGCGGTGGTCGCGCTCGACGAGCTCGGCGTAGACCGGCTCGGCGTCGACGTTGCGGCCCAGGATGATGCCGGCCTCGAACATCGTCGTGATGCCCCACGAGGGTGCGGGGTCGAGGGTGACCTTCTGCAGGTCGCGGTTGCGGTCGACCTCGAACTCGCCGAGCCCGCCGAGCACGACGACGTTCGCTCCCTCGAGGCAGTAGCCGGTGGGGGTGCCGTCGGCGTCGCGCACGAAGTACTGCGAGCCCGGGTCGGGGTCGGGGGTGTTGCGGTCGATCCCCGCCGCCGTCATCGCCGCGGTGTTGAACCAGCAGTCGTGGATGTCGAAGCTGAGGATCGCGACAGGTCGGTCCGGCACGATCGCGTCGAGCATCTCGCGCGTCGCGCTCATGCCCGGGAACGTCGTCGGCAGGAAGCCCTTCCCGCGGATCACCGCGAGGCCGGGGTTGGCCTTGGCGTAGGCATCGATGGCGTCGAGCAGCTCCTGCGGCTCGGCGATCCCGTTGAGGTTCACGCCCGCGTTCAGCACGCCGGCCAGGCTCGTGAGGTGGTCGTGCGAGTCGACGAAGCCCGGGAGCAGGACGCCGCCGCCCAGGTCGACGACCTCGGCGCCGACGGGTGCGTGCTCGCGCGCCCCGGCCTCGTCGCCGACGTAGGCGATCCGGTCGCCCTGGACCACGACCGCGTCGGCCCACGGCCGACCGCGCACCAGCGTGGCGATCCGACCACCCACGAACACGAACGAGTCAGAGGTCATGGCATCAGGCTAGACACTAGCCACTGACATAGGCAAGGGTATTGGCTAAGACGGGGGAGCGGCCGCTGGATCGGGACCGACGGATCCACGACCATCTCCGACATGTCCTGCGCACCGACGAGACCAGGCGGGGAAGTGTCTGCTGCCGAGGCTATCGCGCCGATCCAGAGCCGGTTGCGGCTGCCGCTGGTCGCGGCGCCCATGTTCCTCGTCTCCGGGGTCGAGCTCGTGGTGGCCGCCTGCCGGAGCGGCGTGGTCGGCTCGTTCCCCACCGCCAACTGCCGGACGTCCGAGGAGCTCGACGACTGGTTCGTGCAGACGCGGGCACGGCTCGACGCCCATGAGCAGGAGACGGGTGGAGCGGTCGCGCCGGTCGCGCCGAACCTCATCGTGCACCCGTCGAACACGCGCCTCGTCGCCGACCTCGACGTCGTACGACGCCACCGTCCCGAGCTGGTGATCACCTCGGTCGGCTCGCCTGCCCCGGTGCTCGCCCCGCTGCACGACGCCGGTGCGCTCGTCCTCGCCGACGTGGCCTCGATCCGGCACGCGGAGCGCGCTGTCGCCGCCGGCGCTGACGGGCTGGTGCTGCTCACCGCAGGCGCCGGTGGTCAGACCGGATGGCTGAACCCGTTCGCGTTCGTGCGTGCCGTCCGCGCCTTCTACGACGGCCCGCTCGTGCTCGCCGGCGGAATCTCCGACGGCTGGGCGCTGAACGCGGCGATCGCGCTCGGCTGCGACCTCGCCTACATGGGCACGCGGTTCATCGCGACGCGCGAGAGCCTCGCCGACGAGCGCTACGAGCAGATGCTCGTCGACAGCACGGCCGACGACGTCCTGCTCACCTCGGCGTTCACCGGTCTGCCGACCAGCATCCTGCGTCCGTCGATCGCCGCTGCCGGGCTCGACCCCGACGACCTGCCGGCGCGCGGCGCGATCGACGTGAGCTCCGACCTCGACGCGGAGACCGCGGCACGACGACCCGTGCGCTGGCGCGACATCTGGAGCGCGGGGCACTCCGTCTCCGGCGTCGGGTCGGTGCTCTCGGTGGAGGAGCTCGTCGACGCGACGTACGAGGAGTACGTCGCCGCCCGTCGCGGGGCCGGCCCCGACGAGGGCGCTGCGCGACGCTGAAGCTCCGCACGACGCCCGCGCGGGTCATGGCCCCGGCGGCAGGAGGGCTCGACCGGAGCCGGCCCTCCCGCCGGCCGAGCCGCTACTGCTGACGCAGCTCGCGGCGCAGGATCTTGCCCGACGCCGACTTCGGGATGCTGTCGGTGAAGACGATCCCGCCGAGGCGCTTGTAGGTCGCGACCCGCTCGGCCACGAACGCCGAGATCTCGTCGGCGCTGGTGGTCCGACCCGGCTTGAGCACCACGTGGGCGACGGGGATCTCGCCGGCCTCCTCGTCGGGCACGCCGATCACGGCTGCGTCGGCGATGTCGGGGTGCGTGAGCAGCACGGCCTCGAGCTCGGCCGGCGGCACCTGGAAGCCCTTGTACTTGATGAGCTCCTTGAGCCGGTCGACGACGTAGAGGTGGCCGTCCTCGTCGAGGTGACCGATGTCGCCGGTGTGCAGCCAGCCGTCGGGCTCGACCATGTCGCGGGTCGCGCTCTCGTTGTTGAGGTAGCCGAGCATGACCTGCGGTCCGCGGATGCAGATCTCGCCGTCGGTCCCGAGCGCGACCTCGGCGCCCGTCCCCGGGTCGATGATCTTCGTCTCCGTGCTCGGTGCGGGTACGCCGACGCTGCCGGGCTTGGACCCGCCGGGCACCGGCAGGTGCGCGACGGTCGTGAGCTCCGTCATGCCGTAGCCCTGCACCACCTCGCAGCCGATGCGCGTGGCGGCCTCGTCCGCGAGCTCGGCCGACAGCGGCGCGGCGCCGGAGATGATCTGCGTGAGCGACGACAGGTCGTAGGAGTCGACGAGCGGGTGCTTCGCGAGCGCGAGGACGATGGGCGGTGCGACGAACGAGCGCGTGACGCCGTGCTGCTGGTGCAGCGCGAGGAACTGCTCGAGGTCGAACCGCGGCATGGTGACGACGGTCGCGCCGGCGTTGAGGCCCATGTTCATGAGGATCTGCATGCCGTAGGCGTGGAAGAACGGCAGCACCGCGATCGACGTGTCGTCGTCGGTGAAGCCGAGCGTCGAGGCGGCCTGGCAGATGTTGCTCACCAGGTTGCGGTGCGAGAGGCGCACGCCCTTGGTGAGGCCGGTCGTGCCGGACGAGTAGGGGAGCAGTGCGGCGTCGTCGAGCGACACCTCGACGGGCTCGGCGAGCTCGGCACCGAACAGGGACGTGAACGACGGGGTGCCCTCGACGCCGTCGGCCTCGAGGACGTAGAGCTCCGTGACCGCTGATCCCTCGGCCGCCTGGGCGACCGTGCCGAGGAGGGCGCCGACGGTGATCACCGCCGTCGCGCCGGAGTCGGCGAGCTGACGCTGCACCTCGTGGACCGTGTACGTCGGGTTGATCGTGGTGACGACGCCGCCCGCGAGCGCGACCCCGTGCAGCGCCACGGCGAACTCGGGGCAGTTCGGCGCCATGAGCGCGACGACCTGGCCGCGCTGGAACCCGCGGGCCACCAGGCCACCGGCCAGCGACCGGATCGCGCGGTCGAGCTCGGCGTAGGTCAGCGTCCGCCCGGTGGGACCGTCGACCAGCGCCGGCTTGTCGGGGTGCGCCGCGACCGCGGCGAGCACGAAGCCGGTGATCGTCGTCTCGGGGACGGTCACGGGCGGGAGAGGACTGCGAAACACCATGGAGTTCTCCGTGGGTGGTCGGTGGACGTCCCGTCCGGGCGGTGCGAGGACGCCGAGGTCGGTCGTCCGTGCCGGGCCGAGCGGGTCGAGCGAGCCGACGGCCGCTCTCGCCACCACCATAGGCAATGCCATTGGCTATGGCTAGACCCTCATCACGACGCCGCCCCCTCGACGCGGTCGAGGGGGCGGTGCACGAGGACGGTCGCGCAGGGGAGGTGAGGTCAGCGGGCGCCGTAGAGGACGAGGGAGACGGCGACGTACTGGGTGAGGAAGCCCGCGAGCGTCAGCGCGTGGAAGACCTCGTGGAAGCCGAACCAGGTCGGGGAGGGGTTGGGCCGCTTGAGCGCGTAGACCACACCGCCGACCGAGTAGAAGATGCCGCCGAGCGCCAGCAGGATCACGACGAGCGGGCCGCCGGCCGACCAGAACGCGGGCAGGTAGAACAGCGCGACCCAGCCGAGCGCGATGTAGATCGGCGTGTAGAGCCAGCGCGGGGCGCCGACCCAGAACACCCGGAACAGCACGCCCGCGAGCGCACCCGACCACACCAGGATCAGCAGCGTGCGCTCCTGGTCGGCGGGGAGCAGCACCACCGCGAACGGCGTATAGCTGCCGGCGATGATGAGGAAGATGTTCGAGTGGTCCAGCCGCTTGAGCAGGACGCGCGTGCGCTCGCTCCAGGTGAAGCGGTGGTAGATCGCACTGGTGCCGAACAGCAGGATCGCGGTGAGGCTGTAGAGCGCCGCGGCCCAGCGGTACTGCGGCGGCGAGAAGATCACGAGCACGATGCCGAGCACGAGCGCGACCGGCGCCATGCCCGCGTGCAGCCAGCCGCGCAGGTGCGGTTTCACCGGGGCCAGCAGGCCGTGGTCGGTCGGGTTCTCGGCCACGTCGGCAGCGTCCCACGGCTCGGCCGTGCGCGCAGCGTCGTGGGGCTCGAGGACGTCGGACCGCCGGTCGGCGGGCTGCTGGCTGCTCACATACGGGAGCGTAACTTACGCAAGCGTAGGTTTCCAGCGGCCGTCCGGTGACCGTCCCCACGCCCGCGCCGGGAACCGCGCGCCGCCGTCGGGCGTCGGCACGCTGCTCGGATCATCGGCCAGGCAGCGCTCCGGAAACCGGGCGGTCGGCCGGGATGAGGGGAAGGCTGGCCGCCTCTAGGGCGTCCTGGGGCACCTTCATCGCAGAAATCGGAGGGCGGGGGCGGGTCGTGGCGTCGCAGACAGTCGAGCGGTGCCGCCGGTACCCTCGCGGCAGGAAGAGCGGGTCCGGTGGAGAGGCTGGCGGGTGAACGTCTCCGACCTCGTGTACGGCGCCTACGAGCGCCGGCTCATGAGCTCTCTCGACCGCGACCGGATCCCGCGGCACGTCGGCGTCATGCTCGACGGCAACCGGCGCTGGGCCGCGGCGCAGGGGATGAGCACCGCCCGCGGGCACCAGGCCGGCGCGGAGAAGATCGAGGACTTCCTCGGCTGGTGCGACGAGGTGGGCGTCGAGGTCGTCACGCTGTGGCTGCTCTCCACCGACAACCTCTCGCGCCCCGCCGCCGAGCTCGAGCCGCTGCTGCGGATCATCGAGGACACCGTCACCGACCTCGCGTCGCACGGCACCTGGCGGCTGCACCCGGTGGGTGCGCTCGACCTGCTGCCCGCGCGGACCGCCGAGCAGCTCAAGGCCGCGGAGGACGCGACCTCCAAGCGCACCGGTCTGCTGGTGAACATCGCGGTCGGGTACGGCGGTCGCCGCGAGGTCGTCGACGCCGTGCGCGCCCTCATCGCCGACGCCGCGAGCAAGGGCCTCACCCTCGACGAGCTCGCGACCGAGGTCGACGTCGACCACATCGCCGAGCACCTCTACACCGCCGGGCAGCCCGACCCCGACCTCGTCATCCGCACGTCGGGGGAGCAGCGGCTCTCCGGCTTCCTGCTCTGGCAGTCGGCGCACTCGGAGTTCTACTTCTGCGAGGCCTACTGGCCCGACTTCCGCAAGGTCGACTTCCTGCGCGCGCTGCGTTCCTACGCCGTGCGCGGCCGACGCTTCGGCGCGTGACCGGGACCGACGCGGCCGCACCGTCGGGCCTGCGCCTGGCCGTCCCGCTCACCGCGCTGCTCGCCGGCGTCTCCGGCTGCGTCGACGTCGCGAGCCTCGTCTACGCGCAGGTGTTCGTCGCGAACCAGACCGGCAACCTCGTCGTCGTGGCGGCCGCGAGCCTGTCCGACGGCAACCGAGTGGTCCTCGCGCTGACGGCGCTCGTCGCGTTCACCGTCGGCGTGCTCCTCGCTGCGGTCGGTCGGCGCGGTCTGCGCAACCGCGTCGGCACCCGCGCCGCCCGCGAGGTCCTGCTCGCCCTCGAGGTCGTGCTGCTCCTCGCCGCCGGCGTCCTCCTGTGGCGCGACCCGGTCGCCACGCATCCCAGGCTGCTCATCCCGATCGGGCTGCTCGCGCTGGCGCAGGGAATCCAGGCGGTGCTGCTCACCCGCCTGCTCGGCCGCGGCGTGCGCACCGTGGCCGTCACCGGGCCGCTCACCGACGCGCTCGTCGGCGCGGTCGAGGACGCCGGGACCCCGCGCGCGCAGCGCGATCCGGCCCGTCGCGGGATCCTGCGCATCGCGATCGCGACGCCGCTGGGCTACGCGCTCGGCGCGCTGGTGGGAGCGATCGCCGTCCACACCGGCCTGCACATCAGCATCCTCGTGGCGGCGGTGATGGCCGTCGCGGCCGCGGTGATCGCGCGCCGTGCGGAGAAGCTCGGCCTCGACGTCGCCTGAGGCGAAAGTTCACCTGATCGTGCGACACGCCCGTCGGCGTGTTGCGGCGGCTGCGCCGTACGACGGGCTTACGGTCGAACGCACACGGGCCACCGCCCGGGCGGCCCGCGATCGTGGGAGGCCCTTGTGCCCAACGCGCGTCGACGTCCGTCCACCGCCCCGAGCCGCACGTACGTGCTCGACACCTCGGTGCTCCTCTCGGACCCGCACGCGCTCATGCGCTTCGACGAGCACGAGGTCGTCATCCCGGTCGTCGTCGTCGTGGAGCTCGAGGCCAAACGGTCGCACCCGGAGCTCGGCTACTTCGCGCGCCAGGCGCTGCGCCTGCTCGACGACCTGCGCGTGGAGCACGGTCGTCTCGACGACCCGATGCCGGTGGGCGACGCCGGCGGCACGGTGCGCGTCGAGCTCAACCACTCCGACACGTCGGTGCTGCCCAACGGCTTCCAGCTCGGTGACAACGACACCCGCATCCTCGCCGTCGCGCGCAACCTCGCCGCCGACGGCCGCGACGTCGTGCTCGTGAGCAAGGACCTGCCGATGCGCGTGAAGGCGTCGTCGGTCGGTCTCGCCGCCGAGGAGTACCGCGCCGAGCTCGTCGTCGAGAGCGGCTGGACGGGCATGGCGGAGCTCGACGTACCGGGGTCCGTCGTCGACGAGCTCTACGAGCAGGACCGTATCGACCTCGCGGAGGCGCGCGACCTCCCGTGCCACACCGGCCTGGTGCTCGTGTCCGAGCGCGGCAGCGCGCTCGCGCGCGTGACGCCCGACAAGCAGATCCGCCTGGTACGAGGAGATCGCGAGGCCTTCGGTCTGCACGGACGCAGCGCCGAGCAGCGCGTGGCGCTCGACCTGCTGCTCGACCCCGAGGTCGGCATCGTGTCGCTCGGCGGTCGTGCCGGCACCGGCAAGTCGGCGCTCGCACTGTGCGCCGGTCTCGAGGCGGTGCTCGAGCGCCGGCAGCACCGCAAGGTGATCGTGTTCCGACCGCTCTACGCCGTCGGCGGGCAGGAGCTCGGCTACCTGCCGGGCAGCGAGAGCGAGAAGATGTCGCCCTGGGGGCAGGCGGTGTTCGACACGCTCGGCGCGCTGACGACTCAAGAGGTCGTCGAGGAGATCGCCGATCGCGGAATGCTGGAAGTCCTTCCGCTGACCCACATCCGGGGCCGTTCGCTGCACGACGCGTTCGTGATCGTCGACGAGGCGCAGTCGTTGGAACGCAACGTGCTGCTCACGGTACTGTCGCGCATCGGTCGTGATTCGCGAGTGGTGCTGACGCACGACATCGCGCAGCGCGACAACCTCCGCGTCGGTCGTCACGACGGCATCGTGGCGGTCACCGAGAAGCTCAAGGGGCATCCGCTCTTCGCCCACATCACGCTGACCCGCAGCGAGCGCAGCCCGATCGCGGCGCTCGTGACGGAGATGCTCGAGGACCTGCAGGTCTAGAGCCCGCCGAGGCGCGTCTGCTGCGCCGATCGAGGGCCCTGCGTGGCTCGATCGGAGGTTCAGGGTGTCGCCGCGTGAGCGACGGGTGACGGTGCGCTGAGCCGTCCGAGACGGCGTCGGACGGCCGATTTCGTGTGGCCCCGCTCACATCGCGTGTCCGGTTTGACCGTGAACACGCTGGTTCCCGCTGTGGACAAACACTCGACTAGAGGTTCATCGCGTGGACCTGAGGTTGGCGCTGTCGGAGCGCCTCGGCAGGGTGGTGGGGCAACGAACCCCGTGGACGGGTTCGGAGGGCCCGTGGCCCTCCCCGATCGAGGGAACGCCTGGTGCGGACCTCGGACGAGGAGAGCTCCGGGACAGCGCAGGGTGTCGCCGCCCTCGCCTCCGACACTGTCCGTCGCTCTGCCCGGCGACCGCGCAGCAGTCTCCGCGCGGTGCCGGCAGGCGAGGCGGGGACCCATCGCACCGGTGCGCACGTGTCGGTGCACGACCCCCAGGACTCCGCAGTGCTCACCGACCACAAGCACGACTCGCGAGCGCACAAGCGCGTCGTCGTGCTCGCCGCGGGCACGTTGGCCGTGGCGACGCTGTCGAGCATCGCGCCCGTCCCGCAGATCGTCACCAGCGCCTCGGCGTCGTCGTCGACCGCCACCGTCGCGACCCCCGAGGCCGCGCAGAGCGACGCCGCCACGCTCGACCTCAGCGCGGCCGGTGCCGTCGCGGGCACCGCGACGACGAAGGCCGTCGCCGGCACCACGACGACGAAGGCTGTCGCCGCTGTGCCCAAGCCCGCGCCGAAGAAGCGGGCAGCTCCCAAGCCCAAGACGGTGGTCGCCAAGACCGCCGCCGCCGCGCCGTTCGCGTTCGGCACCGCGGCGTACGCGCAGTGGCACGCCAAGCGCCTCATGTCCACGAGCCGCTACGGCTGGAAGGCGACCGCGCAGTACGTCTGCCTGGTCAACCTCTGGACGCGCGAGAGCCACTGGAACTACCGCTCGCACAACAAGTCGTCGGGCGCGCACGGCATCCCGCAGGCGATGCCCGGCTCGAAGATGCGCGTCGCCGGCACCGACTGGATGACCAACCCCGTCACGCAGATCCGTTGGGGCCTGGGCTATATCAAGTCCCGCTACGGCTCCCCGTGCGGCGCCTGGTCCCACTTCCGCAGCCACAACTGGTACTGACCCACCCACCACCCCCCAGCGCCCCGACAGATCGCGCTGAAGGTGCCCTGAACTGCGCTCTAAGCACTTCAGGCGCCCCAAGCCAGTCCACGCACGCGCCTCGCGCGGCCGACCCGTGGTGAGTCTTGGGGCGGGAAAACTGCTTCTAGCGCACTTCAGGGCACCTTCAGCGAGGTAGTGCTGCGGTCAGGCGGGGGGACCGACGGGGATGGTCGTGGCGACGGGGCGCAGGGTCTCGGCGAAGAAGTCGTTGCCCTTGTCGTCGACGACGACGAACGCGGGGAAGTCCTGCACCTCGATCTTCCACACGGCCTCCATGCCGTTCTCGGGGAAGTCGAGCACCTCGACGTGGGTGATGCAGTCCTGCGCGAGGCGCGCGGCCGGGCCGCCGATCGAGCCGAGGTAGAAGCCGCCGTTGGCCTGGCACGCGTCGGTGACGCCCTTGCTCCGGTTCCCCTTGGCCAGCATCACGAACGAGCCGCCGGCCTTCTGGAAGGCGTCGACGTAGGCGTCCATGCGACCGGCGGTCGTCGGGCCGAAGGAGCCGCTCGCGTAGCCCTCGGGGGTCTTCGCGGGGCCGGCGTAGTAGACCGCGTGGTCCTTCATGTACTGCGGCATCGGCTCGCCGTTGTCGAGCATGTCCTTGATGCGCGCGTGCGCGATGTCGCGCGCGACGACGAGCGGGCCGGAGAGCGACAACCGCGTCTTCACCGGGTACTTCGAGAGCTCCTCGCGGATCTCGGCCATCGGCCGCGACAGGTCGATCGGCACCACGGCGCCCGCGAGCTGGCCCTCGTCGATCTCGGGCAGGAAGCGCGCCGGGTCGGTCTCGAGCTGCTCGAGGAACACGCCCTGCGGCGTGATCTTCGCGAGCGCCTGGCGGTCGGCGCTGCACGACACCGCGATCGCGACGGGGCACGACGCGCCGTGGCGGGGGAGGCGTACGACGCGGACGTCGTGGCAGAAGTACTTGCCGCCGAACTGCGCGCCGATGCCGAAGTCGCGCGTCATCTGCAGGACCTCGGCCTCCATCTCGACGTCGCGGAACGCGTGGCCGGTCATCGAGCCACCGGTGGGCAGGCCGTCGAGGTAGCGGGCGCTCGCGTACTTCGCCGTCTTCAGCGCGTACTCCGCGCTCGTGCCGCCGATGACGATGGCGAGGTGGTACGGCGGGCACGCGGCCGTGCCGAGGCTGCGCAGCTTCTCGTCGAGGAACTTCCGCATGGCCGTGGGGTTGAGGACGGCCTTGGTCTCCTGGAACAGCAGCGACTTGTTCGCCGAGCCGCCGCCCTTGGCCATGAAGAGGAACTTGTAGGAGTTCTCGTGGCCGGGCGCGGTGTCGGCGTAGAGCTCGATCTGCGCGGGGAGGTTGGTGCCGGTGTTCTTCTCCTCCCACATGGTGATGGGGGCCATCTGCGAGTAGCGCAGGTTCAGCTTCTGGTAGGCGTCGTAGACGCCCTTGCTGATGAAGCGCTCGTCGTCGCCCGGCGTCAGCACCTGCTGGCCGCGCTTGCCCATGACGATCGCGGTGCCGGTGTCCTGGCACATCGGCAGCACGAAGCCGGCCGAGATGTTGACGTTCTTGAGCAGGTCGAGCGCGACGAAGCGGTCGTTCGGCGACGCCTCGGGGTCGTCGAGGATGTTGCGCAACTGCTGGAGGTGACCGGGACGCAGCAGGTGCTGGATGTCGTGGATCGCCGTCTCGGTGAGCGTGCTCAGCACCTCGGGCTCGACGGTCAGGAAGGTCCGGCCGCCGGCCTCGACGGTGCTCACGCCGTCGGTCGTCAGCAGGCGGTACGGCGTCTCGTCGGCACCGAGCGGCAGCAGGTCCTCGTACTCGAACTCAGGCATGCGTCGAGCCTACGACCGGAGCCGCACCGCGGGTACGCCGAGACCCCGTGACCTCCCGCACCCGACCCGCGCCGTCGGACCTGGGCTCGGCCACGCGCACGTCACTGCTCGAACGCACGCCGTCCGCGTCGTCACTGGCCCAACGCACGGTTTCAAGGCGGGTTTCCGTGCATTCGGGCAGTGACGTGGGTCAGGTGAGCCAGCCGTGGACGGTCCAGGCGATGCCGGCCAACGCGGCGACCAGGACCAGGGCGAGGTAGAGCAGGACGAGGCGGACGTCGCGCAGGTAGCAGCGGCTGCGGGTGAGGCCGGCCTGGTGCGCGCGCCAGTAGCCGGCGAGGCCGAGTACGGCGAACACCGCGACCGCCACCGGTCCGAAGATCCAGGCCAGCAGCGCGACGGTGGTGAAGATGCAGAGCTTGAGCGGGTCGAACGGCGCCTCGACCGCGGGCTCGCCCGGCACGGGACGCTCGGGCACCCCGGCCAGCCCGTCGGACGACGGAACGGTGGTCATGACTCGCCTCCGGTGACGAGGGTGGGCATCGGGATGGGCACCGGGTCGGTGACGGCGGCCGAGAGCCGCTGGCGCGAGAGCGCCGGCCACGCCTGCACCGCGCAGAACGGCGCGCACTGGTCCTGGCTCTCGGACCGGGTGCCGACGTGGACGCAGCACTGCGTGAGCCGCTCCTCGATCATCGTGCTCATGTCCATGAAGGGCTTCACGGAGACGCGGACGACGCGCTCCCCGAGCATCCGCCGCAGCCGCTCCTCGCTGCCGGGCAGGCCGGCCGCCGCCGCGAGCTTCACGAGCGACGCGATGCCGAGGTCGCAGGTCTCGCAGACGTCGCGCCACAGCGCGCCGATGGTCGGGTGCGACAGCGACGTCTGCTCGCTCATCAGCCCGAGCAGTGACTCCTTCACCGCCTTCTTCAGCTCGCGGGGGATCTCTTCGTCGGCGATCCGGTTCGCGACGAGGTCGAGGTTCGCGAGCAGCCGGTCCGGCCCGATGAGCGACACGAGCGAGCGCCATTCGCCGGAGTCGGTGCGCAGCAGGTAACCGATGCTCGCGCAGTGCGGGTGCGAGCACGGCAGCGCGGTGAGGTCGCGCCAGGTGACCAGCCCGTTGGTCTGCGGGCCGAGCCTCGCGAGGGCACCGGTGTGGGTGAGCCGGTCGAGCGGGTCGATCGCGCCGGCGCGGCCCGAGCCGAACACCGGCTGGATCGACAAGCCTCCGACGTACGGCGTCTCGAGCGCCACCCGGACGACGTCGCCGATCTCGTCGTCGTTGACGCCGAGAGCCGCGGTCATGGTCAGGGTGGTGAAGACCTGAGCCTCCGAGAGCCGTTGCACCGCACGGGCCTTCAGCGCCGTGAGGTCGCCACCGCGGTGGTGCCGCGACGTCTCGGCACGGAGCCCGTCGTACTGAAGGTAGACCTCGACCCGACGACGGTGCCGCTGGAACAGCTCGAGCATCGCGTCGTCGCGGGCGATGGCGATCCCGTTGGTGTTCACCAGGATGCGTACGACGTTGCGCGCGACGAGCTCGTCGAGCAGGCGCGGCAGGTCGGGGTGCAGCGTGGGCTCCCCGCCGCTGAGCATCACGACGTCGAGCCGGCCGTTCTCGCGGGCGAGGCGCTGGTCGACGTTGGCGAGCACCTCCTCGACCGGCACGACGCCGCGCAGCGAGGGGGAGGAGTCGGTGAAGCAGGTGGGGCAGCGCAGGTTGCAGGTCTCGATGACGTCCTGCAGCAGGATGCACGTGTGCTGGGTCTGCATCTCGCCGAGCCCGCGCAGGTACGCCGACGGCACCGGGTCGTAGTTGCCCGCGGTGTCGGGCACGTGCCACTTCGTCGGTGCGGTCCACTGCTCGAGGTAGCGCAGGATCTCCGGGTCCTCGTCGTACAGCGTCCGGACGAAGCCGTGGTCGGGGCAGCCGCGCTCGAGCCAGATCCGGCCGTCGCGCTCCACGAGCCAGCCCGAGAGCCGGCGTACGCCGGACAGGTCGTCCTGGGGGCACTGCGGGCAGAACGCGGTGACGTAGCGGTGGATGCGGTCGCCGCGCAGCGGCATGCCGTTCCCGTGGACGAGCTGCCGGCGCTCGGAGGTCGCCGTCATCAGACGTTGAACAGCGGGGAGTTCAGGGACCCGTTGAAGATCGCGGTGCACAGCCCAGCGGTGACGATCAGGCCGAGGCCGAGGCCGACCAGGACGCCGGCCAGCACGCTGCGGTAGCGGACGGTCGGGTCCTTGGCCAGCAGGAAGAACAGCGCGACGAACAGCACCAGGGGGACCAGCAGGCCGATGAAGGGCACCAGCCAGGTGCCGATCGCGATGACCAGCACGATGATCCCGGCGGTCCACAGCATCGTCCTGCCGTCGTAGCGGCGGGGATCGCCGGGGCCGTACCGGTACTGCGGCGTATCGGGCGTATCGGGCGGCGGCGGCGGGATCGGCCCGCCCTCCGGCGTCGCGAAGGGGTTCGGCTCCTCGGGGAGCTCGGGCGGGATCGTCATGCGGCACCTCTCACGGGTTCGCGGACGGACGGGAGCAACCGGTCGTAGACGCCTCGGCGCCACGCCCGCCAGACGCGCACGGCGAGCAGCGGCGAGAGGACGAGAAGGAAGACCTGGGACCGCGTGAGGCCCCACAGGTCGGGCGGGTTCGCGCGGGTGAACTCGACGCCGAAGCGGAACACGGCGTACGCCGCGAGGAAAAGCACGAACGTCTCGCCCGGGGCGTCGATGCGGTCGCGCAGCCAGAACAGCGCGGCGAACGCGAGCAGGCAGAAGACGATCTCGTAGAGGAACGACGGGTGCATCGCGACGCCGGCCACGCACCCGGGGCACTCCGGGACGGTCGCGGCGACGGACGGGTCGACGGTGACGCCCCACGGCAGCGACGTCGGACGCCCGGGCGCCTCGGTGAGCAGGCAGCCGATCCGGCCGATCGCGAGACCGATCGCGACGGCTGGAGCGAACAGGTCGCCGGTGCGTCCGGTGTAGCCGCCGGCGCGCTTGCCGATGAGGGCTCCGACGTAGGCGCCCGAGAGGCCGCCGAGGATGCTGCGCCCGCCCTGCTCCCACGCCCAGGCGAGCGCGCCGACGCCGTCGTGCGTCGCGGCGTCGAGCACCCCCGCGAGGCGTGCGCCGACGGCGCCGCCGACGACGAGCCCGACGATCACGGGGATGAGCCGCTCGTCCCACATCCGACGGCGACGGCACTCCTGGAGGAAGACGGCGAGGCCGACCAGGACCGCGATCCCGACCAGGACGTCGTGGACCCACGGGGGAGAGCTCCCCACCCCGACGACCCAGCCGACGCCCGCTGCCCGCACCCGACGTACCTCCTTGCGGGCGACGGTACTGATCCGGCCGTGCCCGCGGGCGCGGTTGCGGGCGCAGCGCCACGGGTGCCCGGAGTGCGGTCGCGGGGCGTGCCTCGCCCGGGTGGCGGCGTCCGCCCGGTTCGCGTTCGACCGCCGTCCCTGGTGGCCCCTACACTGGGAGCACAACTGCACAGGGGGTGATCGGTTTCGACTTCGTCTGTCGTGATGGGAGAAGCGGGCCGAGGACGCTGGTTATCTCGCTAACGATCCAGCACCTAAATACAAGTGCCAACACTCAGCGCACTGACTTCGCCCTCGCTGCCTAAGCGAGCCTGAAGTCCGTCAGCCCGGGGGCGTTCCCGCTCCGGATCCTGGCGTCAGCTAGGGAACTCACTGCGATCCCGGTCACGGGGTGACGCAGGACATCACACAGTGACTGAGCCCGTCGGCAGCTTGCCTGCGTGACTGCCGGGGCTGAGAAAAGCACAGCAGGCTGCGCCCGGAGAAGACCCTGATCGCCACCGAAGGACGCGGGTTCGATTCCCGCCACCTCCACCCCCACGAAAGCCCCGCTGCGTCAGCAGCGGGGCTTTCGTCGCTCTGGAGGTGGCGGGAATCGGGAGGAATCCAGCCACGAGGACGTCGCCGACCGGCGCGAAGCGCCGCGCACGGGAGCAGCCGTCCCCCTATGACGGATCCTGCCGGGCACTCACAGCGCTGTTGGGTCCGCCAGGTGCGCGTCTCGAGTGGCGCCCGTTGCTGCCGACGCACCATCGACGGTGGAGTTGTGGACATGCGCGCATGGGTTGTAGATCGGGGCTCTGCGGACGGGGTCTCCCTCCGGGACGTTCCCGAGCCGGAGCCGGTATCCGGCGAGGTCCTGGTCGACGTTCGTGCCTTCTCGATCAATCGAGGCGAGACGAGGATGCTCGCCACGGCTTCGGACGGATGGTGTCCGGGGTGGGACTTCGCGGGGGTGGTCGCGTCCGACGCACCGGACGGATTCCGCGCTGGAACCCGCGTCGTGGGCATCAGGCAGGGCGCGACCTGGGCGGAACGGGTTTCCGTCAGACGTGATTGGCTCGCGGAATTGCCACCGCAGGTGTCCTTCGCTGAGGGAGCGGTGCTTCCGACGGCGGGTTTGACCGCGCTACGCACGCTCCGGCTCGGGCCAGCCATTCTGGGACGTCGCGTACTCGTGACGGGGGCAGCAGGTGGTGTTGGTCGCTTCGCGATCCAATTGGCGCATCTCGGCGGTGCCGACGTCACGGCGCTCGTCAGTACCAGTTCGCTGCGCACCGAGGGCCTAGCGACGTTGGGCGCGGACGCCATCGCCTCGGACGTCGACGATGTCGCGGGCAGGTTCGACCTCATCCTGGAGTCGGTGGGAGGCGCCACCCTCGCGCGGCTCCTGACGAAGGTTGATCCGCTCGGCACGCTTGTCATGTTCGGCAACAGCAGTGACGAACCAACGACGTTCAACGCCCGCGACGTGTACAACGACGCGCTCGTCCGGATTCAGGGCTTCGAACTGTTCTGCGGTGGTGAGCCTTTCGGTCGCGACCTCGGATATCTAGCGAGGTTGGTGTCCTCGCACGCGCTTGATCCGCAGCTCGCGGCCACAAGCCCATGGGAAGGCCTTCCGGGGGCCGTCGAAGCGCTGCGCAGGCGAGAAGTTGCTGGGAAGGTCGCCGTCCTTCTCGAGCCATGAGCAGATCGACCGACCCGCTCGGGTCGTCCGGCCCGCCGTCGAAGAACCGTCGTGACGAGCACCTGACGGCACACGGCCGGAGCACGACCGGCGCGCAGCGCCGCACCCTGCTCCGGCCGTCCCGCTGGGACAGGTCCTGCCGGGGGCACTCACGCCGCGACGCGGCGCGCGTGCACCCTCGCTCACCGCAGGTCGAAGCGATCCGCGGTCATCACCTTGTCCCAGGCGCGCACGAAGTCGTGCACGAACTTCTCGCGTGCGTCGTCCGCGGCGTAGACCTCGGCGAGCGCGCGCAGGATCGAGTTCGAGCCGAACACGAGGTCGGCCCGGCTCGCGGTCCAGCGCACGGCACCCGTCCCGTCACGGCCCTCGAAGACCTGCGCCGTGTCGTCGGTGGCCTTCCAGGTCGTGCCGATGTCGAGCAGGTTCGCGAACCACTCGTTGGTCAGCACACCGGGCCGGCCGGTGAGCGCCCCGAGCGAGGACCCGTCGTACGTCGCACCCAGCGAGCGCAGCCCGCCCACGAGCACCGTCGTCTCCGGAGCCGTGAGGCCCATCAGCCGTGCCTTGTCGACGAGGAGCTGCTCGGTCGAGCGCGTGTGCCCCTTGCCGAGGTAGTTGCGGAAGCCGTCGGACCGCGGCTCGAGGACGGCGAAGGACTCGGTGTCGGTCTGCTCCTGGGTCGCGTCGGTGCGACCGGGTGCGAAGGGGACGACGACGTCGACGCCGGCGTCGCGCGCCGCCTTCTCCACCGCAGCCGCCCCGGCGAGCACGACCATGTCGGCGAGCGAGATCTGCGCGCTGATCGACGAGGAGTTGAAGTCCGACCGGATCTCCTCGAGCACCGCCAGGACCGCGCGCAGCCCGGCGGGATCGTTGACCTCCCAGCCGTTCTGCGGCTCGAGGCGGATGCGACCGCCGTTCGCGCCGCCGCGCTTGTCGCTGCTGCGGAACGTCGACGCCGAGGCCCACGCCGTGCGCACCAGCTGGTCCACCGACAGGCCGGACCCGAGCACGCGCTCCTTGAGCGTGGCGACGTCGCCCTCGCTCACCAGCGGGTGCTCGACGGCGGGGACGGGGTCCTGCCAGATGAGCTCCTCGTCGGGCACCTCGGGTCCGAGGTACCGGGAGACGGGACCCATGTCGCGGTGCGTGAGCTTGAACCAGGCGCGCGCGAACGCGTCGGCGAGCTGGTCGGGGTTCTCGTAGAAGCGGCGCGAGATCTCCTCGTAGACCGGATCGACGCGCAGCGCGAGGTCGGTCGTGAGCATCATCGGTGCGTGGCGCCGCGACGCATCGTGCGCGTCGGGCACGAGCTCGGCCGCGGCCGGGTCGCTCGGCTTCCACTGCTTGGCGCCCGCCGGGCTCTCGCCCAGCTCCCACTCGAAGCTGAAGAGCATCTCGAAGTAGCTGTTGTCCCACGCGGTCGGCGTCGGCGTCCACGCCCCTTCGAGCCCGCTGGTGATGGCGTCGCCGCCGACACCGGTGCCGTAGGTGCTCTTCCACCCGAAGCCCTGCTGCTCGAGCGTTCCGCCCTCCGGCTCCGCGCCGACGTTGGTCGCGGGTCCGGCACCGTGCGCCTTGCCGAAGGTGTGGCCGCCGGCGATGAGGGCCACCGTCTCCTCGTCGTCCATCGCCATCCGCCGGAAGGTCTCGCGGATGTCGCGCGCCGCGGCGAGCGCGTCCGGGTTCCCGTTGGGGCCCTCGGGGTTGACGTAGATCAGCCCCATCTGGACCGCGGCCAGCGGGTCGGACAGCTCGCGGTCGCCGGAGTAGCGCTGGTCGTCGAGCCACACGTCCTCGCTGCCCCAGTCGACGTCGTCGGGCTCCCAGACGTCCTCGCGCCCGCCGCCGAAGCCGAACGTCGTGAAGCCCATCTCTTCGAGCGCGACGTTGCCGGTGAGGACGAGCAGGTCGGCCCACGACAGCGCACGCCCGTACTTCTTCTTCACCGGCCAGAGCAGCCGGCGGGCCTTGTCGAGGTTGCCGTTGTCGGGCCAGCTGTTGAGCGGCGCGAAGCGCTGGTCGCCCGAACCGGCTCCGCCGCGGCCGTCGCTGATCCGGTAGGTGCCGGCCGCGTGCCAGGCCATCCGGATGAACAGCGGCCCGTAGTTGCCGTAGTCGGCCGGCCACCAGTCCTGCGACTGCGTCATCAGCTCGGCGATGTCGCGCTTGACGGCGGCGAGGTCGAGGGACGAGAAGGCCTCGGCGTAGTCGAAGCCGGGGTCCATCGGGTTGCCGTCGACCGGCTGCGCGTGGAGCACGCTGACGTCGACGCCGTCGGGCCACCAGTCGCGGTTGCTGCGGGAGCGGCGCTGGGCCGCGGAGGCGGTGCTGCTGTCGGTCACGATGGTGCTCCTTCTCGTGGGTCGCGATCTCGGGTACGACGGGAGCCCGGCGCTGACGCGTCGGGTGATGCCTGCAGGCAGTCGGGGCAGCGCCCCCAGTAGGTGACCTCGGCCTCGTCGACGAGGAAGCCCCCGGCGTCGGAGGCGACGAGGCACGGGGTGTCGCCGACGGCGCAGTCGACGTCGGCGATCGCGCCGCACAGGCGGCAGACGACGTGGTGGTGGTTGTCGTCGGTGCGCGTCTCGTAGCGGGCCACGGAGCCGGCCGGCTCGATCCGCCGGACCAGGCCGACGGTGGCGAGCGCGCGCAGCACGTCGTAGACGGCCTGCGTCGACACCTCGCCGAGCTCGTCGCGCGCGGCGTGGACGAGGGTGTCGGTGTCGGCGTGCGGGTGCTCGTGGACGGCGGCGAGGACGGCCAGGCGCGGCCGCGTCACCCGCAGGTCGGCGTCGCGGAGCTGCTGCTCGAGCGCGTCGCGGGCCATGAGGAGACAGTTGCGGCCTTCCTGGAACCGGTCAAGAGAGCGGCATCGGTCCTCGGCGTGTCGCCGCTGCTCGGCGGCTGCGGGTCAGCCGGCGTGGGAGCGTGCCGCCGAGCGGGCGCGGACGCGGCTGTCGCGGACGCGGCGCAGCCGGCGGACCACCATCGGGGACGCCTCGAGAGCCGCAGGCTCGTCGAGGAGCACGTTGAGCGCGACGTAGTAGTCGGTGGCCGAGAGGCCGAAGAGCGAGGAGATCGCCGCCTCCTTGCCCTCGGGGTGGGTCCACCACGAACCCTCGAACGCGAGGATCGCGGTCTGCTGGTCGGTGAGCAGCTCCATGCCTGGAGCGTGGCAGCCACCTCCGACAACGCTCTCCGGACCGTTGCCAGGGTCAGGCCGGCAGGGCCACAGTGGTCGCCCGTGGGAGGCCACGTCTTCGTCGTGCGCGGCGATGTACGGCGCCTGGTGTGCGACGGCTGGCTGCTGCCGACCGACGGCGCCGGGCGGATCGAACCGCCCTGGTTCCGGGCGCCGCCGGGTGCTGCCGTGCGCACCCAGGAGTGGCTCGGCGCGCTCGCGATGGCGGCGCGCGAGGCCGGCCGCGCGCTCGCGAGCGAGCATTCGCTCGCTCTGGCGGTGCCTGCACGGTCCTCGTCGGGCGCGCTGCCCGTGCTCACGGCGACGGCGACGTCGCACGACGAGGTCGACTGGAACCACATCGAGCGGGCCCTGCGTGCGTTCGTGGACGTGGTGCTGGGGGAGCCGCGCGAGGGTCCGGCGGCGCTGCGCGGCAGCCCGCTCCTCGCCGTACCGGCGGTGGGAACCGGCGAGGGCGGTGGGGCGAGCATCAAGGGCGAGGTGCTCGACCGCCTGCTGGATGTGCTCGACGACGTGGCGACCGATGCCGACGTCGATCTCGCGCTCGTGGTGCGCAGCGACGCGATCGCCGCAGCGCTGCGCTCGCACCGTCGCGACGGGGAGCACTCCCAGCGCTTCGTCGACGCGCTGGGCCAGGACCTCGTCGACGAGGCGTCGCGGCTCGCGGCACGCGTGCGGCGCGGCGAGGTCGTGCTCTTCACCGGCGCCGGAACCGGGATCCCGGCAGGTCTTCCCTCGTGGGACGGCCTGCTGCGTGCGCTCGCGGCCGACGGCGGCCGCATGCTCGACGAGGACGACGGCATGCGCGCGCTGTCCTCGCTCGACAAGGCCACGATCATCCAGCGCGAGCTCGGCCGCGAACGTCTCGTGCACGCCATCTGCGACGCCGTCTCGACCGACTCGTATGCGATCGGGCACGCGCTGCTGGCGAACCTCCCGGTGCGCGAGGCCGCGACACTCAACTACGACGAGCTGTTCGAGACCGCGGCCGCGGACGCGGGCCGTCGTCTCGCCGTTCTTCCCTACGAGCGGCCTCGTGACGACGACGAGGGCTGGCTGCTCAAGATGCACGGGTGCGTGCGCGAGGACCGTAGGCGCGACATCGTGCTCACCCGGCAGGACTACCTGTCCGTGGGGCAGCACCGCGCTGCGCTCACCGGGCTGCTCCAGGCGATGCTCGTCACGAAGCACCTGTTCTTCGTCGGCTTCGGGCTGACCGACGAGCACTTCCACTCGGTCATGCACGATGCCCGCCGAGCCTTGCAGGGGGAGGACACGGCCGACGTCGGCGTCTTCGGCACCGCTCTGGTCCTCGAGCGGCAGCCCGCCGCGGAGCTGGTGTGGCAGGACTCCCTGGTGCTGCTGCCCGTGGCCGACCCCGAGGGCCGCTCGTCGGCTGGACGTCGGCTCGAGATCTTCCTCGACTGGCTGGCCAACGAGGCCGACCAGGGCTGGCAGCACGTCCTCGACGACACCTTCCTGTCGGCGCTCGACCCGGTGCTGGCCGAGCTGCGGCGTCGGCTGCTCTCGCTCGCCGAGCTGCGCGGTCCGCTCGAGGGAGGAGGTGCCTGGCCCGCCGTCGCCGAGCTCCTCGCGCGGTTCGGAGCCGATGCCGGCTCTGCGGCTCCAGCCCCTTCCGCGGGCGACGGCACCGGCGAATACTGACCGCACCGGGGGCGGCCTTCCCAGGAGGTGCCATGAGCGCCGGGTTCCACGACGGCAGCCGTTCGCTGCAGGACAGGTTCGGCACCCGTCGGCTGGCGGACCGGATCGACGAGCTGCTGGTCACCGACTCGATCGACGACGGCGACCGGGCGTTCATCGAGTCGCGCGACATGTTCTTCCTCGCGACCGCGGACGAGGAGGGCCGGCCCACCTGCTCCTACAAGGGCGGTGACCCGGGGTTCGTGCGGGTGCTCGACGAGCGCACCATCGCCTTCCCGGTCTTCAACGGCAACGGCATGTTCCTCTCGGCCGGGAACCTCCTCGTGCATCCCGACGTCGGGATCCTGTTCCTCGACCTCGAGCGCGGGAACCGGATGCGGCTCGAGGGCCGGGCGAGCGTCGACTACGACGACCCGCTGCTCGCCGACTACCACGAGGCGCAGTTCGTCGTCCGCGTGGACGTACGCGTCGTCTACCCGAACTGCCCGCGCTACATCCACCGCTACCAGCGCGTGGAGACCTCCGAATTCGTCCCCCGCCGCGACCGCGTCACGCCGGTCCCCGACTGGAAGCGTTCGGACTGGGCGCGCGACGTCCTCCCCGACGACGACCCTGCACGCTCCTGAACCGTTCCCGCTGGGAAGGTTTCAGGCGGCGATCGACGGGCAGAGAGTGCCACCGACCGGTACGAGCAGCTGTCTCGTGCCGCGCTGAGACGAGCACGTCGCGATCTGGCTGATGCGTGCTCCTCGCCCTCGTCCGCGTCCTGGGCTCGTGGGGGCGACGGCCGCCGCCTGGCGGCTCGTGGTCCTCGGCGCGGCGCTGCCCGTGCTCGGTCTGGTCGTGAGGAACCGATGCAGCGAGAGGTGACGTGGTGACGACGGTCGCAGTGGTGGCGCACGCGAAGAAGACGTTCGGAGGCGGGCTCGGCGAGCTCCGCGACGTGCTCGAGGAGCGCGGCTTCCCGAACCCGCTCTGGTACGAGGTCGCGAAGAGCAGGCTGATCCCGGAGGCCGCGCGACGCGCGCTCGACGACGGCGCCGACCTAGTGCTGGTGTGGGGCGGCGACGGCTCGGTGCAGCGGGCGATCGACACGCTCGTCGACACCGACGTCGTGCTGGGCATCCTCCCCGCCGGTACGGCGAACCTCCTGGCGACCAACCTCGGAGTGCCGAAGGACGTGCGCGGGGCGGTGGAGGTCGCGCTCGACGGCGACCGCCGTGATCTCGACACCGTGCGCCTCAACGGCGAGCACTTCGCCGTGATGGCCGGCGCCGGGCTCGACGCACTGATGCTGCGCGACGCCGACGCCGGGCTCAAGGACCGCATCGGTCGCGCGGCCTACCTCTGGACCGGCGCGAAGAACCTCGACGCCGAGCCGGTGAAGGCCGTCGTGAAGGTCGACAAGCTGCCGGTCTACAAGGGCAAGATCACCTGCCTGCTCCTGGGCAACGTCGACCAGGTCTTCGGCGGCATCAGCGTCTTCGAGGGCAGCCGTCCCGACGACGGCATGGTCGAGGTCGGCATCGTCACCGCACGCAGCCGCGCGCAGTGGGTGCGCACCGTCGGACGCGTGATCGCGGGCCGCGCCGAACGCTCGCCGTTCGTCATGACCACGCGCGGCTCGCGCGTGCGCGTGACGTTCGACCGGCCGATCGCCTACGAGCTCGACGGCGGTCACCGCGGCGAGGTCGAGAAGCTGAAGATCGACGTGCAGCCCGCGTCGATCACCGTCGCCGTCCCGTCCGAGACGACCGCTGGCGAGCAGAAGCTGCGCGAGGCGTCGCCGGTCGAGGCGGGCGAGGCCGAGGTGACTTCGTGAGCGCGGGCGTCTCTGACCTCGCGAGCGCCGGCAGCGACGTCGCCGACAGCACACCGCTGGGCTGGGTCGCGCGCCTCGGGCTGCTCGCCCGTGCCGTCATCTACCTGGTGATCGGGTGGCTCGCGATCCTGCTGGCACGAGGCGGTTCCGGCCACGTCGACCAGCGCGGGGCGCTGGTGGCGCTGCTCTCGCAGCCGTTCGGCACGCTCCTCGTCGTCGTGCTGCTCGTGGGCTTCCTCGGGTACGCCGCCTGGCGGTTCTCCGAGGCCGCGTTCGGCGCGATCGGCGAACCGCCCGGCGCCGGCCCGCGGCTGAAGTCCTTCGGCCGCGGCCTCGCCTACCTCACCGTCGCGTGGTCCGCGTTCGAGATCCTCCGCGGCGCCCGCGCGACGCAGGCGGGGCAGCAGGCGCACCTCGCGGCGACCGTGATGTCGAACGCGGCGGGGCGCGTGCTCGTCGGTCTCGTCGGTCTCGGGATCGTCGTCGCCGGGCTCGTCATGGTCCACGAGGGCTGGTCGAAGAAGTTCATGCGCTACTTCGGCTCCCTGCCGCAGCGTCTTCGTGCCACGGTCGTGTGGCTCGGCCGGGTCGGCACGGTGAGCCGCGGCCTGGTGTTCGCGGTCGCCGGGGTCCTCGTCGTCGTCGGTGCCTGGACCTCGCGGCCGGCCGACGCCGGGGGCATCGACGTCGCCGTGCGCACCCTGCTCGACAAGCCGTTCGGCCCGCAGCTCGTCGCGCTGCTCGGGCTCGGCCTCGTCGTCTTCGGCATCTACGGTCTCGCCGAGGCGGCCTGGCGGCGGGTGCCCGGCGATGCGGGTGCGCGATGAGCGCCACCGTCGACGGCGACGCCGTCCGTGTGGTGCCCGACCGCCGCGAGGGGGTCCCGTGGGCGCGCATCGGCGTCCTCGTCGCGTGCGGGCTCGGGCTGGCGCTCGTGCTGGTCGGCATCGGCCGCGCGATCACGTCGCTGCCGGGGAGCAACGGTTTCCTGGTGTGGGAGAGCGGCGTCAACGACTGGTTCGTCTCGATCCGTACGCCGACTCTCGACACCCTCACGCACGTCGGCAGCTACCTCGCCGAGACGGTGACCTGCATCGCGCTGCTCGTCGTCGCGATGGCGGTGTGCCGGTGGCGGACCGGTCGCTGGTTCGAGGCGTGGGTGGTCTGCGCGGCGATCGTCGGCGAGCTGTGGGTGTTCCTCCTCGTCACGTTCCTCGTCGACCGGGCGCGTCCCGACGTCCCGCACCTCGACGCCGCACCGCCGACGTCGAGCTTCCCGTCCGGGCACACCGGTGCCGCCGTCGCGCTGTACGGCTGCATCGCGCTGGTGCTGTGGCGCACGTCGTCGTCGCGCGGTCCGTGGATCCGCGCGGCCATCGCGGTGTGCTGCGTCGTCCCCCTGATCGTCGCGGTGTCGCGCGTTTACCGCGGCATGCACCATGTGAGCGACGTCGTGTTCGGCGCGATCGGCGGCGGGGTGTGGCTGCTCGTCGTGGCGACCGTGCTGCTGTGGTCGCGCCCGCGCGCGTCCGAGCACCGCGACGCCGTCGAGCACCAGGCACCGTGAGGGGCGATCGGCCCGGCGCCGACGACGTCGTGCCGGAGGTCGTCGACCTGACGGCGCCCGGCGCGAGCGCGGCCGTCGAACCTCCATCGGCAATGCCGCCGGTCGACCTCGTGCGGCACCCGGCGCGGATCGTCGTCGGCTGCGGTGCGGCGATGGTCGTGCTCACCCTCGCGGTCGCTCGCGAGCAGCCGGCGGTGATCGACGTCGACGTCGCCCTGCATGGCGCGGTCCTCGCGCTGCGCGGCCCGCTCGACTCCGCGCTCGCGCTCGGGGTCACGTGGGCGGGCGCGACCTACGTGGCTCTCCCTGCGCTCGTCCTGGTCGGCGCCCTCGCCCCGCCGGGGCGCCGGCGTGGTCGGGAACGGCTCGGCTCGGGACTGCTGCTCGCGGGTGCGGCGTCGATCGGGATCTACGCCGGGCTGCTGGTCAACCACGTCGTCGGCCGCGCCCGACCGCCGGCGGAGGACTGGTGGGGCGCGGCTGGCGGCCCGGCGTTCCCCTCCGGGCACACGACGGTCGCGACGGTCGCCTCGCTGCTGGCCGCGTGGGCGCTCGCGCAGCGCTGGCCCGACCGGCGGCGCTCGCTGCTCGTGGGGGCTGCCGCCGTCGCGGCAGCGGTCGGCTGGTCGCGCGTCTGGCTCGGGGTGCACTGGCCGGGCGACGTGCTCGGCGGCTGGGTCTTCGGCACCGGCTGGGCCGTCGCGGTGGTGGCCGCGCTGTCCTGGACGAGGCGGCGCTGAGATCTCAACCCTTGCGCTGCATCGTGGGAGCGCGTGCGACAGGCTGTGGGTCGTCAGACGACACCGCAGTCGAGGAGGACATCGTGTCGCACCAGTGGGGACCCCTGGCAGCGCTGGCCGGCGAGTGGGCGGGCGAGGTCGGCGTCGACGTCGTGCAGCCGCAG
>JBGAJT010000050.1:0-15230 GCA_044224785.1 Candidatus Nanopelagicales bacterium
GATCATCTGGAACTCGTGCGCGAGGTCGGTGACGACGCGGACGAGGACCTCGTTGCCGTTCTCGAGGTCGACGATGAACGACCGGTCGATCTTCAGCGTGTCCACGGGCAGGTCGCGCAGCTGGCTGATCGAGGTGTTGCCGATGCCGAAGTCGTCGAGCGCGATCGTCGACCCCATCGCCGCGATCTTGCGCAGCGTGATGGCCGCGCGCTCGGGGTCCTGCACGATCGCCGACTCGGTGATCTCGAACTCGAGCAGACGCGCGGGGACGTCGTACTCCTCGAGCAGCGACGCGATCTTGTGGTCGAGGTCGGGCTCGGAGAGGTTGAGCGCAGACAGGTTCACGCCCACCTGCACCTCCCAGCCCTCGCGGCGCCAGTCGCTGATCTGGCTGAGCACGAGCTCGAGGACCTTGCGGGTGAGGCTGTGAACGAGGCCGGTGCGCTCGGCGAGCGGCACGAAGTCGCCGGGCGGGATGTTGCCGCGCGTCGGGTGGTTCCAGCGCAGGAGCGCCTCGAGGCCCACGATGTCGCCGGTCTCGAGGTCGATCTTCGGCTGGTAGTGCATGCTCAGCTGGTCGTCGCTCGACAGCGCCTGTCGCAGGTCGCCGAGCAGGATCAGCTTCGCCGTCGAGCTCGAGTCGCCGCCCGGGTCGTAGACGCTGAGCCCGATGCGACCGGCCTTCGCGACGTACATCGCGATGTCGGCGTGCTTGAGCAGCGTCGTGATGTCGTCGGCGTGGTCGGGCATGACGGCGAGGCCGACGGACGTCTCGACGTGCAGCACCAGCCCGTCCATGTGGAACGGCTCGGCGAACTGGTCGAGCACGCGCTGGCCGAACAGCACGCCGTCGTCGACGCTGCGCACGCTCGACAGCAGGATCGCGAACTCGTCGCCGCCGAGGCGGGCCACGGTGTCGGTGGAGCGGATGATCCCGGACAGCCGCAGCGCGACCTGCTGCAGGAGCTGGTCGCCGCGGTCGTGCCCGAGGGAGTCGTTGATCTCCTTGAACTGGTGGACGGCGATGATGAGCAGTCCGAGCTGCGTGCCGGTCTCGCGCGCCTGCTCGCTCGCGATCTCCAGCCGCTGCGCGAGCAGCCGCCGGTTCGGCAGGCCGGTCAGCGGGTCGAGCAGCGCGAGCCGCGCGTTCTCCGACGCCGACGCGCGCAGCACCCGGCTCGCGCGGCGCACGGTCCGGAACAGCAGCAGCCACACGGCGATCAGGCAGCCGGCGACCAGCAGTGCCACGCGCTGCAGCGCGGCCGACGTCGCGGCCCAGTTCGCGGAGTAGTCCAGCACCAGCTGCGCCACCGCGACCGGCTGCGAGCTCCCCTTCGCGCGCACCGGCACGTAGACGTCGAGGACCGTCTCGGCGTCCGAGACCTGGCGCGGCGCACCCTTGCCCGCCTCGGCGGCGGTCTCCACCTGCGTCACGATCTCGGCCGTCGGGGTCGACGAGCCGATCGCGAGGTCGAGGCGGCCGGTGTCCGGGAACGCGTACTTGTCCGGGGTGAGCACGGTGGCGGAGTCGTACAGCGGCCGCCCCGACTTCACGAAGATGCGCACCTCGCGCAGGTCGCTGTCGGTCCGCAGGGTCTCGGCGATCTGGTCGGTCGACGCGACCGAGAGCTGCTCGGAGGTCCACTCCTTCAGGGGGACGCGGTCGTCGATGCCGGTGCGCACGTACGCCGTCGCCGTGCGCACGGCGTCGTCCATCGCCTGCTGGCGCATGAACTGGGTCTGGGTCAGCACGAGGGCGACGCCGAGGGCGCTCATGGCGAGGATGCTCACGACGGCGAACGTCGTCGTGAGCGTGCGGCCGCGCCTGCGTGCCATGCCCCCTCCTCCCGTGCCTCGTCGTGCGGTGAGCCGGAGCTCACCAGTGGTTGCCTGCGAAGAGCGCCGCGACCTCGGCGGCGCTGAGCGCTCGCCCCTCCCAGATCGCGAGCTCGTCCTGGCGCACCGTCGCCTGGTTGCGTGCGCCCGTGATGAGCGCGGCGACGTTCTGGTCCCAGCCCGCGCGCCAGTAGCCCGCGTACGCCGGCAGCGGTGCCGCCACCGTGCCGCTGGCCACCTGCTTGCCGTCGACGTACAGCGTCGCCGTCGTGCCGGCGAAGGTGGCGACGACCAGGTGGATCACGTTGTTGGTGATGCGGGTGGGGCTGGTCACGAGCACGTTGCCTGTGGTCGTCGCGAGCTGCAGCACCGCGCGGCCCGAGCGGTCGAGCAGCAGCGCGCGGTCCTGCACGGTCGAGCCCGCGGTGGCGGAGTCGCCGAAGCCCACCACGCGTCCGCCGGTCAGCGAGTTGCTGCGGATCCAGGTGGCGATCGTGAACGAGCTCGGCGACGTCACCGGGGTGGTGGTCGCGACGAAGCCGTTGTTCGCGGCTGCGCCCGCCTGGCGCATCGCGTAGGTGGTGTCGCAGGAGATGAGTCCGGCATTCGCGGTGCCGAACGTGAGGCCGGTGCCGGTGACCGCACCGGCGCGGCCGTGGCCGCTGGCGTCGAGCACCGAGGGGGCACCGGTGAGCTCGGAGAACCGCCACCACACCGAGGGGAGGTAGGCCGGGCTCGAGAGGAGGGTCGAGTACGCCGTCCCCGCGGCGCACGCCGCGCGCGTCTTCACCGACGTCGTGGCAGAAGCGCTCGCGGTGAACTGCGCGGAGGTGGTGCCCAGGAGCGGCGCGACCGTCGCGGCCACGGCGATGCCGGCGACGAGGGGGAGTCGCAGCCGGCGCATCAGGTCAGACCGGATCGGGCGCATCGGCCCCACCCCTCGTGACGTCGTCGGCCGGCTGCCCGCTACGCCGGTGGCGCCGCGCGTAGGCCCGCAGGGGCCCGAGGTCGAGCCAGGAGCTCGCGCGCAGCTCGAGGAGGATCAGGATCAGCAGCGGCGGCACGAACAGCAGCAGCCGGCCCGGGGCCGAGTGCGCCCAGGCCAGGGGACGTCCCCAGCCCGGGTGCGCCTCGCGCACGATGCCGCGCACCGAGGTCGCCGGCGTCAGGTTCGGGTCGGCGTCCTTGTTCGCGTCGCCCTTGGTCTTGATCCACGGGTCGGTGACCGGCTTGCCGTCCGGGCCCAGGATCCCGTTGCCCTGGGCGTCGACCCGCTGGATCAGGGCCGTCCCGACGATGCGGTGCGTGACGAGGGTGGTCGAGCGCACCGGGTAGAACGTGATGATCTGGCCGACGCGCAGCTGCGAGGCGTCGGTCACCTGCTGGATGACGACGGCGTCGCCGACGCCGATCTCCGGCGCCATCGACCCGCTGGTGACCACGAGCAGGCGCTTGCCCTGCAGCTGGTAGAACCAGGGCACGGCGTACGACGCGAGGATGATCGCGACGAACGGGGCGATGACGATCGCGGGCAACCACGCCCGCCAGCGGGCCTGGGCGCGCGTGAGCACGATCGCGGATCCGCTGCGCCAGGCCGGCGCCGCGAGCTCCTCGACGGTCGTCATCGTCATCACCCCCCCGAGCGACGTTTGTCGGTGCGGTGGCCGTCACCGTCCCGCGACGGCCCCCGCGCCCGGTCAGTTGTTGGTGACCTGCTCGGCGTCGAACGTGAGCTTCACGTTGGCGCTCGCGCTCGCGAACGCCGACGTCGTCGCCAGCGGCAGGGTCATCGCGACGCACAGGTCCTCGCTGCCACCGGGGCCCGAGGCCAGCGCGCGGTCGCCCGCCTGCTGGTGCTGCGCGTTGTCGCCGACGAGCGCCGTCGAGGCGAGCCCGATGGTCTTGTTGGACGCGATGGCGACGCCGCCGCTGGTGTTGCCCAGGCCGCACGGACCCGCGGTCACGCCGGTGTAGATCGTGTACTGCAGCACCGTCGAGAGGCTCTTGGTCTCCGACGTCGTCTGCCCCGTGATCGCGTAGCGCAGGTCGAGCGAGCCGGTGTTTGTCACCGTCACAGCGCGGAAGACGGTGTCGCCGGGAGCCAGGTTGGTGGCCGGCGCCAGCGCGACGCTCGCGGAGTTGTTCGCCTGGATGGCGACGTTGCCCGACGCGAACGAGACCGACGCGTTGGCGCTGTCCTGGAACACAGCACCCGTGGCCAACTGCCCGATCCCGACGAAGGCGAGACCGACGATGGCCGCGGTGGTCACCAGCCGGCGACGGCGTTCCTTGTCGGCCTTGGTGGTGCCGCGGTCGTACGAATCCAGCTCAGCGAGCAGCTCGTCCATGGGTGGTCCCCCCTGTGGTGCGGGAACCCCTCCGATCCCCGTCAACCCTCAAGACTTCGACCGGATCCGCGGGGACTTAAGGCGCGCACCGGTCCGACGAACGGTTGATGGACGGTGCGGAGCAGGGCGTGTGCATCGCGCATCTGTACGCGCAGGTGGCCTCTAGCGGGTCGCGTCGGAGCTCCGCAGCTCGGCGTCGACCCGGCGGCGCATCCGGCGCAGCGCCACGATCCGGTCGACCTGGTGGCGGCTCGCGCGCGGCGAGCAGGCCTCGAGCTGCAGGGCGAGCGTGCGCCGACGGGCGGCCAGCTGATCCCGGCGCTCGTCGCCGGAAGGGGCCTCGGAGTGCATCCAGGTGAGGGTACCCTTACCACGTGATCCTCTGCCACTGCTCCGTCGTCACCGACCGCGATCTGCGCGCTCGCGTCGACGGCGGTGCGACCAGCGTGGGCGAGGTGCTGCGCGCGACCGGTGCGGGTGCGCAGTGCGGGGGCTGCACGCCCGCCATCCGGGCCTGCGTGCGGCGGATGCTCCGCGAGGATCAGTCGGTCGTCACCTATCAGGAGGTCTGGAATGCAGCCGGTTAGCCCGCGGATCGTCGACCTGCTCAACGAGGCGCTGACCCTCGAGCTCACCGTCACCAACGCGTACTTCCTGCACGCTCGGATGCTCGACGCCCAGGGCCTGCCGCGCCTCGGCAAGGTCTTCTACGACCTCTCGATCGGAGAGATGCGCGACGCCGATGCCCTCATCCAGCGCATCCTGCTCTTCGACGCCCACCCCAATCTCCAGCGCCTCGGTCCGGTCCCCATCGGCGAGACCGCCGAGGAGATGCTGCGCCTGGGTCTCGAGGGCGAGCTCAAGGCCATCGCCACCTTCAACGCGTCCGCGCACGAGTGCCGTCAGCTCGGCGACCACGGCACTGCCGCGCGGTTCGACGAGATGGTCCGCGACGAGGAGGAGCACGCCGACTGGTTCGAGTCGCAGCTCGCTGCGCTGTCGGTCATCGGCGCCGCGGCCTACCTCGCGCAGCAGACCGACGCCGCCGCCGGTCCGGCCTGACACCGGCAGGACGCGAGACCGTAGGGGCCCGGACCCGGGTCGAGGTGCGCCATGATCAGGGGCACCGATCGACACCGAGGAGCGGCATGAGCACCCCCGAGCAGCCCGGCGCGACCACCCCTGCGGATCCGCACCGGCCCGTCGCCTCCGACGCCCTCGTCGTCTTCGGCATCACCGGCGACCTGGCCCGCGTGATGACCTACCAGGCGCTCTACCGCCTCGAGCGGCGCGGCCTGCTCGAATGCCCCGTCATCGGCGTCGCGTTCGACGACTGGACCCACGAGCAGCTCATGGACCGCGTGCGCTCGTCGCTCGAGGCCAAGGGCGAGACGATCGACGAGGACGTGCTGACGCGCTTCTCCGACCGGCTGCTCTACCTGCACGGCGACTTCTCGGCCGACGACACCTACCAGCGGCTCGCGGCGGCGATGGCCGACGTCCAGAACCCGACCTTCTACCTCGAGATCCCGCCGTCGCTGTTCTCGACGGTCGTCGGCGGGCTGTCGCGCGCCGGCCTCACCGAGAACGCGCGCGTCGTCGTCGAGAAGCCGTTCGGCCACGACCTCGAGTCGGCGAAGGCGCTCAACGCGGAGATGGCGACCTTCCTGCAGGAGCCGCAGATCTTCCGGATCGACCACTTCCTCGGGAAGCTGTCGGTCGACGACATCATGTATCTGCGGTTCGCGAACTCGATCATCGAGCCGGTGTGGAACCGCCAGTACGTCGACTCCGTGCAGATCACGATGGCCGAGGACTTCGGCGTCGACGGACGCGGCCACTTCTACGACCCGGTCGGTGCGCTGCGCGACGTCGTGCAGAACCACCTGCTGCAGGTGCTCAGCCTCGTCGCGATGGAGCCGCCGCACGGCCGCGACCCCGACAGCATCAACGACCGCAAGCGCGACGTCTTCCGCGCGATGGGCCCAGCGGATCCCGCGCGCTGCGTGCGCGGCCAGTACATGGGCTACACCGACGTCGACGGCGTCGCGAAGGACTCGACCACCGAGACGTTCGTCGCGCTCGAGCTGTTCATCGACAACTGGCGCTGGTCGGGCGTCCCGTTCGTCATCCGCGCCGGCAAGAGCCTGCCCATCACCGCGACCGAGGTCCGGGTGATCTTCAAGGAGATCCCGTGGCTCGGCTTCGTCCCGCGCGACGCCCCGCGTCCCGCGCCCGACGAGATGGTGCTGCGCATCGGGCCGGAGCCGGGCACCAGCCTGCGCATCCAGGCGCACCTGGCCGAGGAGCCGCAGCCGCGGCTGGTGGGGCTCGACCTCGACTTCGCCGCGGTCGGTGGTGACGGCCCGACGGCGTACGAGGTGCTGCTGCACGCCGCGATGGTCGGCGACCGCACGCACTTCGCCCGTCAGGACCTCGTCGAGGAGACCTGGCGCGTGGTGCAGCCGCTCATCGACACGCCGCCCGCGGTGGCGCCGTACGTCGCCGGCTCCTGGGGGCCGCCTGGTGTCGACGAGCTCGTCGAGGGCTTCCCCGCCTGGCGCGAGCCCTGGCGGTCCGGCGAGAACTGAGAGAGTGCTCCAGGAGCGACCGCAGGGATTTCGTATCCACGGTGGCCTGCCTTGATGGCACCCCACGCGGCCGGCGATTGAGTTTGCGGAACGTGCCTGTGCGTCCCGGACAGTGCCGCCAGTGTGTGTGGCTACTTGACCTCTGAGCGGCGCAGGGAGAGCAGCCCGACGACGAGGGGAAGGACGATCCAGATCATCGTGGTCGAGCCGAGCCTCGCCCACTCCTCGACAGTGTTCGTGGCGCCATTGAGGAGCGACACCTGGGTGTAGCGCCAGTCGATCCACGGCTGCAGGTCCTCGAACCACGGGCGCACCTGGGCCAGGAGCGCGAGGATGCCCGGCAGGACGAGGGAAGCGACGAAGTAGCCCACGATCGCGGCCGCGGAGTTGCGCAGCACGACCCCGAGGGCGAAGCCGAAGGCCATGCCGACCAGGTTGTAGAGCACCAGCTGGAGTGCCATGGACCACGAGATGTCCCACGTGGTGTCGAGGCCCGCGAGTGCGGCGCCGGCCACGTTGCCGAGGGCGCCAACCGCAAAGGCGAGGGAGACGGCGCCGACGCCCACCAGGAGGGTCGCTATCGCCTTGGCGCCGATCACGCGGCCGCGGCTCGGCACCAGCGTGAACGTCGTGAGCCCAGTTCGCTGGTTCCACTCACCCGTGACGGCCAGGATCGCGATCATCGGCAAGATCACCGACATCGGGAACCCGCTCGCCCTCACGAAGTTCTGGTAGATGACGTCGCTGGTGCGACCGAAGACGAGAAGCGACCCGGCCGAGATGGGCGACAGGACGCCGATGCAGACCAGCATCCAGAGTCCCGAGCGGGTGTTGAACATCTTGCGCAGCTCGACCTTGGTGAGGCGGCTGGTCGGGATGGGCTGGGCCGTCCGACGGACCGGCTCGGCCTCGATGGTGTCGGGAGTGAGGATCGTGGAGGTCATGCTGCAGCTCCTTCGCGTTGGGTGTCGGCAGTGAGCGACAAGAACACGTCTTCGAGCCCGGTGCCTTCTGCGGACCGGAGCTCGGTGATGGCGATGCCAGCTGTCTGGGCCACGGCCCCCACCCGAGCAGGGTCCGCGTCCGTGCGTAGCGAGCCGTCCTCTGCGAGCGTGCTGGAGATCCCGGCCCGCTCGAGGGCGTGCGCGAGGTCGCGCGGTGACGTCGATCTGACGAGCGTCCCCGCGGCGGCGAGAAGTTCGTCCTTGGTGCCGGCCGCGACGATCTTGCCGTGGCCGATCACGACCAGATCGTCGGCGACGACCTCGATCTCGTGGATCAGGTGCGAGGACAGCAGGACGGTGCCGCCCTGGCTGGCGAAACCCGTCAGCAGGTCGCGCATCCACCTGATCCCGGCAGGGTCGAGCCCGTTGGCCGGTTCGTCGAGGATCAGCACCTCGGGGTCCCCGAGCAGTGCCGTGGCGATGCCGAGGCGTTGACGCATGCCGAGGGAGTAGTTGCGCACGCGGCGCTTGGCCTCCGATGGTGTCAGGCTGACAAGCTCGAGCATCTCGTCGACGCGGCGGCGGGGCAGACCCATGGTGTCGGCGGCGATCGCGAGGATCTCGCGTCCGGTGCGACCGGCGTGCTGGGCGGAGGCGTCCAAGAGGACACCCACCTCGAGGCCAGGGTTGGGGAGGTCGGCGAACCGTTGTCCGTTGATGGTCGCGGTGCCGGACGTCGGGACGGTCAGGCCGACCATCACGCGCATCGTGGTGGACTTTCCTGCGCCGTTCGGGCCGAGGAAGCCGGTCACGCGCCCCGGCAGAGCGGTGAAGGAGACGTTGTCGACGGCGGTGAAGCCGGCGTACCTACGGGTCAGTGACTCAACAGTGATCATGTGGCAACCCTCGCCGCGTCGCGACGTGCGCACATCGGCATCGAGGCCGGACCCTCCTCCGCCCCTGTAAGGAGCGGTGTCTCGTTCTTTGGGTCGGTCCGGGACGCCTGGGCGTTCCCTAGGCTGGGTCTATGAGCACGGACGCCCTGAGCTCGCTGTGGGCCGAGCCTCGCGCCGCCGACGCCCCCGCACGCGGGTGGCGCGACTGGGTGCTGGTCGCGGTGTTCATGGTGACGGCGCTGCTCGAGGCAGTCCTCCGGGACGACGTCGCATGGCGGCCGGTCGCGACGATCCTGGCGGTCGGGCTCGCCTCGGCGCTGCTGTGGCGGCGTACCCGGCCGTTGGCGTGTGTGGTGGTGGGCTTCGGCATCGCGACGATGCTGGGGTTGGCGACCCTCGCGGGCGGGGCCCCCATGGTCGGCCTCGACACGATGGTCATCGTCGACCTGGTGCTCGTCTACGCGCTGGTCCGCTGGGGCTCAGGACGCGACATCGTGATCGGGCTCGCAGTCGTGATCGTCGCTGCGGTGATCGGTACGGTCGCCAACTACACAGGGCCTGCCGAAGTCATAGGTGGGTTCGGCATTCTGGTGGCCACTGCCGCGGGCGGAGCGGCGGTGCGTTACCGGGCCGAGAGCTGGCGCCGGGCGTTGGACCAGGTCCGCAGCCAGGAACGGGTCGGCCTCGCGCGCGAGCTGCACGACATGGTCGCCCACCACGTCTCGGCCATCGCTGTGCAGGCGCAGGCGGGCCGGGCGATGGCCGGGCAGCGACCTGAGGCGGCACTCGAGGCGCTGGCGGTCATCGAAGGGGAGGCGTCGCGGACGCTCGCGGAGATGCGGGCGATGGTCCGGGTGCTGCGCGACGGAGCGCCCGCGGAGTACGCCCCCCAGCCCGGTGTCGCCGACCTGGTGTCCCTCGCCCGCCGCGCCCCGGTCCCGGTCGTCGACGTGGAGGTGCCGGATGACCTGGACGAGATCCCGCTCCCGGTCGACGCAGCGGTCTACCGGCTGGCGCAAGAAGCGCTGACCAACGCCTTGCGGCACGCCCGCAGACCCTCGCGGGTGGAGATCCGGGTCGTCCAGGGTGGAGGACGGCTACGGCTACGCGTGACCGACGACGGACAGATCGACCTGGCGCGGCCGGCGAGCCACGGCTTCGGGCTGCTGGGGATGACCGAGCGCGTGCAGCTGCTCGGCGGCACGTTACGAGCCGGACCGGCGCCCGAGGGCGGTTGGACGGTCGACGCCGAGCTGCCGACGGAGGTAGGCAGATGACGGTGCGCGTGCTGGTGGCCGACGACCAGGACCTGGTCCGGACCGGCCTGACCATGATCCTTGACGCGCAGCCCGACATCGAGGTCGTCGGCCAGGCAGCCGACGGCCACGCCGCGATCGACCTGGCTCGTCGGCTGCGCCCCGACGTGTGCCTCGTCGACATCCGCATGCCCGGGCTCGACGGCATCGCGGTGACCGAGCTCCTCGCAGGGCGGGGCGTCCCGGACCCGATGGCGGTGGTGGTGATCACGACCTTCGACCTCGACGAGTACGTTCACGGCGCGCTCCGGGCCGGCGCCCGAGGCTTCCTGCTCAAGGACGCCGGGCCGGAGCTGCTCGTCCAGGCCGTGCACGCCGCCGCCGTCGGCGATGCCCTGATCGCGCCGAACATCACGCGGCGACTCCTGTCCACCTTGGCCGCCAGGGAACCGTCGCGCCGACGTACCCAACCGCTCCAGCCGCTCACCGACCGCGAGGAGGAGGTGCTGGCGCTGGTCGCCCGTGGCCGTACGAACGCCGAGATCGCAGGCGACCTCTTCATCGGTCAGACGACCGCCAAGACCCACGTCGCGAGCCTGCTGGCCAAGATCGGCGCCCGCAACAGGGTCGAGATCGCGATGTGGGCCTACGACACCGGCCGGGTCCGGGAGTAGAGGGCCGGCCAGCCCCGCCGGCAGGAAGGGCGGCAGCGGCGGACCCTCCCGCCGAGTTCTGCGGGAGCTGACGTGCCACCGCGCTGCTTGGCCATGCGACGGCACGACCGACGATTGCCGTCGCTACCGATCGCGTCGGCGTCGAGGTAGACCATCGTTAGTCAGAACGCGTCGTGGGGAGCGCGTTCCTACTCACGATGGCGCCGGGACGAAGTGATGCCGAGTGCCGCGCATCGCGCGGTGCCGGAAGAGGGACGTCGAGTCTGTGCTCGCGGCCGAGTAGGGCTCAGTGCTGGGGGCTCGCGGTCACGGTGACGGGGGTGTCGGGCAGGGAGCCCGGCGGTACCTCGACGAACACGATGCGGGCCGTCGACGACGTCGCGCCTGAGGGCCGGTAGTCGAGCACGACCGTGTGGGCCGACTTGTCCGAGCGTACGCGCGTGATGTCGGGCTGCTCGCCGGCGGACGCGGGGAGCACTGCGGCGACCACCGGCCACCCCCGACCCGCGTCCGGGTCGTCGGGTGCGGTGGTGCAGGCGGAGGTGTCGAGCGACGCAGAGACGCTGGGGACCACGGCGCCCGCAGGAGCGGCGCAGGTGGCGAGCACCTGCCATCCGGTGACGACGTCGTGGCGCACGACACGGGCGACGACCAGCCCGAGGACGACCACGATCCCGAGCACGGCGACGACGGGGAACCAGCCGCGGTCGCGCAGGTCGCGGCGGCCGGTCGCGGGGGTCGACCCGGTGACGACAGCCATGCTCACCTCGCCCATGTATCTATACAATCAATGTAGAACACCAAGAGTCCTCCGCGCAACCTGCAGCGGGCCTGGCAGGATGCCCCCGTGAGCGACCTCGACACGTCGGCGGCCGCGGTCCTGACCGCGTCCCGCGCGCTGCTCGCGGTGGTGGCGCGCTCCATCGCCCCCGAGCTCGACCGCGTGACCGTCCCCCAGTTCCGGGTCCTCGTGATCCTGTCGACAGCGGGCGAGCCGGTACGCAACCGCGACCTCGCCGAGGCGCTCGGCGTCCACCCCTCGACCTTCACGCGCAACGCCGACCGGCTGGTCGCGGGCGGCTGGGTGCGCCGGGCCCAGAACCCCGACAACCGGCGCGAGACCCTCGTGACCCTGACGCCGGCGGGCCGACGCGTCGTCGACCGGGTGACCGCCCGCCGCCGCGACGAGATCCGCGAGATCCTCGGCCGGCTGACGGCCTCCGACCGCGAGCTCGTCCTGGAGGCGCTGTCCGCCTTCGGGCGCGCGGCCGGGGAGCCCGACGTCGGCGATCTCGCGGAGTTCTCGGTCTGACCCGGGTCCCGCCGCACGGGCGGGTCCGTCGGCGACGGGCCGCCCGCTCGGTATCGTCGCGGCCCGTGGGTGACGCATGAGCCTCGTGGTGCTCGCCGCCTACGTCCTGGGCGCCTCGCTCGGCTACTGGGCCTCGCGCCGTCCCTCGCTCGAGCGGTCGTGGCCGCGCTACGTGCGCGGACAGCTCCTGGCCGCGTCGATCGTCCTGTCGGTGTCGGCCGCCTGGCGGCTCACCGGCATCCAGGACGTCGTGTGGCCGTTGTCCGTCGTCGCCGTATGCGGGCTGCTGCTCGCGCTCGCGCTGCTGCTGACGCGCGGCGAGCGGCACGCGGGGCGTGCAGTGCTCTGGGCCTGGACGGGTACGCCGAACACCGGCTTCTTCGTCGTGCCGTTCTCGGCCGCGTTCGCGGGACCGACGGCGCTGCTCGTCGGCGTCCTCGCCGACCGGCTCGGTGCTCCGCTGTGGGCGGTGTACGTGCACCTGCTCCGCCGCGACGCCCCGATCCCGCAGCGGCGCAGCTCGTCGTGGATCGACCAGTCGCCGGTGCTTGCGCTCCTCGTCGGGCTCGGGCTGCACCTCGTGGGCCCTGCTCCGGACTGGACCGCCGCGGTGTCGCTCGCGATGGCCCCGGTGCTCGCGGCGACCGGTGCCGCGGTCTTCGTCGGCTCGGTGCTGCACCCGACCCAGCGCATCGACCCGCGCCCGGGCCTCGGCCGGTGGGCCGTGTTCGTCGCGCTGCGGATAGCGCTGCTCGTCCCGGTGATCCTGCTCGCGCCCGAGGGCGTGCGCCTCGCGCTCATCCTGTGCGCGCTGTCGATCCCCGCGTTCGGACCGGCGCAGTTCTCGACCGTCTACGGCTACGCCGAGCCCGTGGTCGCGGCAGCCGCGCGCTACGGCTGGTGGATCGGCGGCCTCGGCATCGTCGTCGGCTACGCCATCACCCACTGACCGGTCGGTTCGTCAGCGGTCGAGGCGGTACCCGAGCCCCGGTTCGGTGACCAGGTGCCGCGGGGAGGCCGGATCGTCCTCGAGCTTGCGCCGCAGCTGCCCGACGTACACGCGCAGATAGTGCGTCTCGCGCTCGTACCCCGGCCCCCAGACCTCGGTCAGCAGCTGCTGCTGCGGGACGAGCCGACCGACGTTGCGGGCGAGGACCTCGAGCAGGTGGTACTCCGTCGGGGTGAGCCGCACCTGCTCGCCCTCGCGCGACACCACTGCCGACGACAGGTCGATCGTGAAGCTGCTCGTCTCGACCACCACCGGCGTGCCGTCGGCAGCACCCACGGCTCCGCGCCTGACCGCGGCGCGCAGCCGCGCGAGCAGCTCGTTCATCTCGAACGGCTTCGTGACGTAGTCGTCCGCACCGGCGTCGAGCGCCTCGACCTTCTCGTCGCTCGTGGTGCGTGCCGAGAGCACGACGACGGGGACGGCGTTCCAGCCGCGGATCCCGTGCAGCACCTCGATCCCGTCGAGGTCGGGGAGACCGAGGTCGAGGACGACGACGTCGGGGTGCACACGGGCGAGGGCGTCGAGCGCCTGTCGCCCGGTCGCCGCCGTCGCCACCTCGTAGCCCCGGGCCTTGAGGTTGATCGCGAGGGCGCGGGCGAGCGCCACGTCGTCGTCGACGACCAGCACGCGGCTCATGACGGCTCCCCGTCCGCGTCGGACCCCGCAGCCAGCGGCACCGACACGACCATCGTCAGACCGCCGCCCGGCGTCTCCTCGGCCTCGACCGTCGCCCCCACCGCTTCCGCGAGCCCGCGCGACACCGCGAGCCCGAGGCCGACCCCGTTGCCCGCGGGGACGTCGCCGAGGCGCTGGAACGGTTCGAACATCCGCTCGCGGTCGTCGCCGGCGACCCCCGGGCCGCGGTCGACGATGCGCAGCTGCAGCTGCTTCCCAGGGACCGCTGCGGCGCACAGGCGCACGGGATGGCCGGCGGGCGAGTGGCGCACGGCGTTCTCCACGAGGTTGGCGATGCAGCGTTCGAGGAGGCCCGCGTCGGTCAGCAGCAGCGGCGCGCCGTCGTCGGTCTCGTCGGCGACCCGGTCCTGCGGCACTCCGTGGAGGGCGCGCTGGAGGACTTCGTCGAGGGACGTCGGTTCGAGGCGTGGCCGCACCGCCCCGGTCTGGATGCGACTGAGGTCGAGGAGGTTCGCGACGAGCGCGTCGAGGCGGTCTGCGGAGCCGGAGGCGTCGTGCAGCAGAGCGCGGCGGTCGGCGTCGTCGAGCCGCAGGTCGGGGTCGAGCAGCGTCGTGAGCGAGGCCTTGATGCCCGCGAGCGGGGTGCGCAGATCATGGGACACCGCGGTGAGCAGCGCCGTGCGGACGGCGTCGGACTCGCGGAGGCGGGCCGCGTCGGCCGCCCGCGCCGCGAGCCGGTCCCGGTCGAGCACCGCGGCGGTCTGCGCCGCGAAGGCGTCGAGGATCCGTCGGTCGCTCGAAGGGAGCGGGGCTCCGGCCAGGGCGAGCACGAGGTGGGGGCCGGCGTCGACCGCGACGTCGGCACGGTCCGGCGAGGTCGGCGGCGAGTCGCCCGAGACCTCGATGGCCGACGTCGTGCCGTCGACCGTCTCGAACAGCGCGGCGCTGCGCATCCCGAAGGTCTCGCGCGCCTGCTCGAGCAGCGCGCCGACGCCGTCACGCCGGCGCAGGACGCCCGCCGACAGCGCGGCGAGGACGTTGGCCTCCGCACCGCGGCGGGCCGCTTGGGACGCGCGGACGGCGCTGCGGTCGACCACCATCGCGACGACCGCGCCCACCCCGACGAACACGGCGATGGCGAAGGCGTTCTCCGGCTCGGCGATGGTGAACGTCCCGACCGGGGGCACGAAGAAGAAGTTCGCGAGCAGGCTCGCCTCGACCGCGGTCACGACTGCCGGCGTCAGGCCGCCGACGAGCGCCGTACCCACGACGCCGAGCAGGAACGCCAGCAGCACGGTGCTCAGGCTGAGGACGTCGCGCACGGGGAGCAGCAGCGCGGTCAGCGCCACCGGCAGCGCGAGGCCGACCGCCCAGGACCACAGCCGCCGAGGTCCCCGGACGCGGCGCATCGGGTCCGGGCCGGGCGCCGAACCCGCCGCTGGTCCGCGCGTCACGACGTGGACGTCGATGTCGCCGGAGTCGCGCACGATGAGGTCGGCGGTGCTCGGCCGCAGCGCGGTGCCGATCCGGCCGCGGCGCGACGTACCCACCACGACCTGCGTCCCGTTCACGGACCGCGCGAACTCGAGCACCGCGGTGGCGACGTCGTCGCCCACCACCGTGTGGAACGTGCCCGAGAGGTCCTCGGTGAGCTGGCGCAGCCGCGCGATGTCGTCGGGTCGCGCACCGAGTGTGCCGTCGCTGCGCACGACGTGGACGCCGACGAGC
>JBGAJT010000051.1:0-15019 GCA_044224785.1 Candidatus Nanopelagicales bacterium
CTGCGCGTGCGCAAGGCGTCGCCGGCGCTCGGAGACGGCGAGCTGCTCTGGCGCGACTCGGGCCACCAGGACGTCCTGGCCATCGAGCGGCCCGGCGACCAACCGGTGCTGGTGCTGCTCAACGTCGGCACGGGCGACCGCGCCGTGGCGTTCGACGGCGAGGTGCTCGTGTCCAACCGGGGGGTCTCACGTGACGCGAGCGGTGCGCTCGTGATCCCTCCGGAGACGTGCGCGTGGATCGCGCTGGGCTGACCTGGCGCCACCGCGCCTGGGTGGTCGCGGGCATCACCTTCGTGGTGCTCGTGGCCGCGGCCGCCTTCCGGTCGAGCACGGGCGTGCTCATCGAGCCGGTCGCGTCCGACCTCGGGTTCTCGGTGCAGGCCGTGTCGCTCGCCGTCACGGTCAACCTCGTGCTCTACGGGCTCGTCGCGCCGTTCGCCGCGGCGCTCATGGAGAAGTTCGGCGTACGCCGGGTCGTCGCCGTGGCTCTCGTCCTGATGGCGGCCGGCATGGCGCTGTCGACGGTGGTCTCGCAGCCGTGGCAGCTCGTGGCGTCGTGGGGCGTGCTCACGGGCCTCGGCGTCGGCTGCATGGCGCTGGTGTTCGGCGCGATCGTCGCCAACCGCTGGTTCGTGGCGCGACGCGGGCTCGTGATGGGCGTGTTCTCGACGGCGTACGCGACCGGCAGCCTGCTCTTCCTGCCCGCGATCGCGCAGATCTCGACGACCTCGGGCTGGCGCTACGCCTCGATCGCGATGGCCGCGCTCGCGCTCCTGCTCGTGCCGTTCGTGCTGTGGCTGCTGCGGGAGCGCCCGCACGACCTGGGCCTGAAGCCGTACGGCACACCCGCCGACTGGGTCGAGCCCGAGCCGCTCGACGACCGAGGGATCGGGCCCGCTCGCGTAGCGATCCTGCGGCTGCGCGAGGCGTCGCGGTCGCGCGCCTTCTGGCTGCTCATGGCCGGGTTCTTCGTGTGCGGCTGGTCGACCAACGGCCTCGTGGGCACGCACTTCATCTCCGCGGCCCACGACCACGGGCTGCCCATCACGACCGGCGCGACGCTGCTGGCGTTCATCGGGATCTTCGACGTCATCGGCACGATCGGATCGGGCTGGCTCACCGACCGCTACGACCCGCGCATCCTGCTCGCGGTCTACTACGGGCTCCGCGGCGTATCGCTGCTGCTGGTCCACCTGCTGTGGGCGCCGACGGTGCAGCCGCCGATGTTCTTCTTCGTCGTGCTCTACGGCCTCGACTGGGTGGCGACCGTCCCGCCGACGGTGGCGCTGTGCCGGGACCGCTTCGGCATCGAGCGCGCCGGCGTCGTGTTCGGCTGGGTGTTCGCGTCGCACATGGTCGGAGCCGGCATCTCCGCCTGGTTCGCCGGTGCGGTGCGCGTCTCGACCGGGTCCTACGACCTGGCCTGGTGGGTCGCCGGCACCCTCTGCCTCGCGGCCGCGGTCGCGAGCTACGTCGTCCCCCGAGGCGGCACCCGCACCGAGACCACCGAGCGCGAGCCGGAGCCCGTCGTCGGCTGACGCGCAGGCCCTCCGATCTCCGTCGATGGGCGTCCTCCGCGGTCTGGACGCCGCGCTCAGCACCCACCGACCTGGCCCCGAAGTCGATGGGCGTCCTCCGCGGTCTGGACGCCGCGCTGAGCACCCACCGATCGGGCCCGAGCCTCCGCATGTCGGCGGATCGCCACGAGCTGCTCGACGACGCGGCCCGGATCCGCGCGCAGCACGTACGCCGGCAGCCGAAGGACGACGTAACCCAGAGCGATGAGCTCGGCGTCGCGCTGGACATCGATCCACCGCTGGCGCGGGTCGTCGTGATGGGGGCCATCGATCTCCAGGATGAGCACGGACCCGTCCGGGAGGTCGATGGCCAGATCACGGCGCCGTCCTGCGATGACCACCTGACGGCGAGGCGAGGGAAGGCCCGCGCGCCGTACGAGCGGCTCGACGTCCGCCTCGGACATCGATTCCGCCCCGTCGCCCGCCGACCGGAGGGCCGCCACGATCGCCACCTTGTTGCGGACCCTTCCCGCCGCTTGCACCTCGACCTCGATCTCCGCGACGGTGGCGAGCCGCTGCTGCACGGTCGCGACGATCAGCCCACCGGCCAGGGTCGGGTGCGGCAGTGAGCACGCGGCGTCCAGGGCGGCTCGGGCCGGCGGCGCCAGTGGCAGCCCCGCGGCGAGATCTGGTGCTTCGGCGGGCACCCGGTCGCTCTGGTGGATCACGACGCCCGCCAGCGGCGCCAACCGGAAGCGAGGGATGAGCAGATGCACCTGGTCTCGTCTCCATCCCGTGAGCCCGTGCTCCTCCAACGAGCTCAGGTGTCCAACCCAGGCCGGTCCGGGCGCGTGCAGCACCGCGCGCCAGAGCAGCTGAGACCGGTCGAGTCGACCGTTGTCCGTGCTCACGACCTCCGGGGCCACCAACTGCCAGAGACCCGACGCCACCCGTGCGGCGACGTGGTGACGGTCCATCCCGTGCTCACGCAGCTGGGCTCGGCGTACGAGCCCCTGCTGGCGCTCGACGAGTGCGGCGAGCGGTGCGTCCAGGTCCCCGAGGTCGAGTCGTCGCGCCATGCCGGGCAACCTGGTACACCGTCGACGGGTGCCGCGGGGCCGGCCGGAGCCGCTGGGGATGGTGCGGCGCGCCTTCGACGAGTGTGGACAGCGGCGTCGAGACCGCGCTGGGCGCCCCTCGATTCGCCCTCTCTCGATGGGCGTCGTACGCGGTCTGGACGCCGCACTCAGCGCCCATCGACGCTGAGTGCGCGGTCAGGCGGCGGCGAGCTCGGGCTCGTCGGCGAGCAGCGGCTCGGTGGTGCCGACGGCGCGGCGGCGGGAGGCCTCGACCCCGGCGATGACGGCGTTGGTGCTCAGCGCCACCACTGCGGCGACGATGACCGGGGAGTCGACGGCGAGCAGGGCGTAGGAGAGCCAGAGGAACTGGCCCACGACCTTGAGGACCTGCGAGCTCATCGAGAGCGCCGAGGGACCCATGCCGCGCCGCAGCCAGACCGTCTCGAACAGCTGCGGCCACACCGCGAACAGGCCGATGCCGAACGCGAAGAAGCCGACCTGCTCGGGCGAGAGATAGGTGCTGAACAAGACGAGGGTGGCGGTGATGCCGAGGAGCGACCAGGCGCGACGGGCGCGGCTCCACTCGGCGGGCACGAGCAGCACGATCGCGACGGCCCCGGAGACCAGGAAGACGTTGCCCGGCACCTGCGGCATCGACCCGCTGCGCAGGCCGTAGGTGAGCCAGAGGGTGCACGCGACGACCGTGATGGCCCAGCTCCACGGCGACACGCCGCCGAGGAGCGGGTGCTTCACGGTGCGGACGATCTGGGGCGCCACCATGACGACGCCGACGGCGGAGCCGGCGTAGGCGAGCAGCAGGGCGAAGGTGTGGAGGTCCACGAGCGGTTCTTCCTGTTCTGTATTGATACAGTCTGGAACGATACAGGGCTAACGCGACGAACGCCAAGCCTGTTCCCGGAGGGGGTGACCCACGTGGCGGACCGACCCACCCTCGACACCGTCGCGAAGGCCGCCGGCGTCTCCCGGATGACGGTCTCGAACGCCTTCTCGCGGCCCGACCAGCTCTCGGCCGCCACCCGCGAGCGCGTGCTCGCGGTCGCCGCCGAGCTGGGGTACGGCGGTCCCGATCCGGCCGGCCGGTCGCTGCGCCGCGGCCGGTCCAGCACCATCGGCGTGCTGCTGACCGAGCGGCTCGCGTACGCCTTCACCGACCCCGGGCTCGTCTCGATGCTGAGCGGCATCGCGGCGGAGCTCGGTGCCGCCGGGCAGTCGCTCCTGCTCGTGCCCTCGGAGGCCGCGGACGTCGGTGACGTCGTCCGCGGTGCCCTCGTCGACGGCTTCATCGTGTGCTCGATGGCGGAGACCGACGAGGCGGTCCAGGCGGTGCTCGGGAGACGACTGCCCCTCGTGACCCTGGGCCACCCGCGGCTCCCCGACGTCCCGTTCATCGGCGTCGACAACGCACGCGCAGCGTCCCGCGTCGCCGAGCACCTGCTCGAGCTGGGCCACCGGCGCTTCGGCGTCCTCGACCTGCCGGGGCGCGATCCCGACGACACCGAGCACGTCGACGTCCCGGTCCGCATCGGCATCCGCGAGCGCACCGAGGGCTTTCGCCGCACGGTCGCGAAGGTCCCGCGTACGTCGGTGACCGTGGTCGCGACCGGCGTGCACACGCACGACGAGGGGCTGCGCCGCGCGCGCGAGCTGCTCGCCGTCCCGGCGTCGCGCCGGCCGACCGCGGTCTTCGCGGTCACCGACGTCCTCGCGCTCGCGACGTACGAGGTCGCGCGCGAGCTCGGCCTGGCGATCCCCGACGACCTCTCCGTCGTCGGCTTCGACGACATCGAGGCGGCGGCCCGCGCGACCCCACCGTTGACGACGGTGTCGCAGGACCTCGAGGGCAAGGGCCGCGCTGCCGCCCGCGCAGCGCTCGACCTGGTCGAGGGCCGCCCTGCAAGGGTGCCCCGCCTCTCCGCCGAGCTCGAGATCCGCGCGAGCACCGCTCCCCCACCCCGCCGCCCCTGACCCAGCACGAACGAGATCTCGCTCCCGTCCTGCGATCGCACGGGAACGAGATCTCGTTCCCGTCATGCGCGAGCACGGGAACCAGATCTTGTGCGTGTGTGTCGCGCGAGCGGTCGGGGACGAGGCGGCGGTCGGCGGCGGGGGCTCGCGATGCGTCCGGGCGGGGCTGTTCCGCTCCCACGACCAGATAGTTTGCAGATGCTAACTATCTGGCGCAGGATGGCCGGGTGAGCACGACCACCGCGCCGAGCAGCCGACGGCTGCACCGCCACCACCCGCGCTACAAGTGGGTGGCGCTGTCGAACACCACGCTCGGCATGACGATGGCGACGATCAACTCCTCGATCGTGCTGATCTCGCTCCCGGCGATCTTCCGCGGCATCGGGCTCGACCCGCTCGACCCCGCGAACGTCAGCTACCTGCTGTGGATGCTGCTCGGCTTCATGCTCGTGACGGCGGCGCTCGTCGTCACCTTCGGCCGCCTCGGCGACATCCAGGGCCGCGTGCGCATCTACAACCTGGGCTTCCTGGTGTTCGCGCTCGCGTCCATCGCGCTGTCGCTCGTGCCGTGGGAGGGAGCCGCCGGCGCCGAGTGGCTCATCGCCTGGCGCGCGGTGCAGGCCGTCGGTGCCGCGATGCTCATGGCGAACTCGACCGCGATCCTCACCGACGCCTTCCCGGTGCACCAGCGCGGTACGGCGCTGGGCATCAACCAGATCGCCGCGATCGCCGGGTCCTTCCTCGGCCTGGTCATCGGCGGCGTGCTGTCGGAGTGGCACTGGCGCGCGGTGTTCTGGGTCAGCGTCCCGTTCGGCGTCGCCGGGGCGATCTGGTCCTACCTGTCGCTGCACGAGGTCGGCCAGCGGCACAAGGGGAAGCTCGACGTACCGGGCAACGTCACGCTCGCGCTCGGTCTCGGCCTGCTCCTCGGCGCGGTCACCTACGGCCTGCAGCCCTACGGCTCGAGCCCGATGGGCTGGGGCAACCCGTGGGTCGTCGCCTCGCTCGTCGGCGGCGTCGGGCTGCTCGTGCTGTTCGTCGTCGTCGAGTCGCGCGTCGACGACCCGATGTTCCGGCTGAACCTGTTCTCGATCCCGGCCTTCTCGCTCGGCAACCTCGCGGGGCTGATGGCCTCGATCTCGCGCGGCGGCCTGCAGTTCATCCTCATCATCTGGCTGCAGGGCATCTGGCTGCCGCGACGCGGCTACTCCTACGAGGCGGCGCGCTCGTCACCACGGCGTCGTTCCTCGGCCTCATGGTGCTGCCCGTCGACTTCCCCTACTGGGCCTTCGCGCTGCTCACCTTCGTGAACGGCGTCGGCTCCGGGATGTTCAGCTCCCCCAACGCCGCGATGGTGATGAACGCAGTGCCGCCGGCGCAGCGCGGCGTCGCCTCGGGCATGCGCATGACCTTCTTCAACTCGGGCTCGGCGCTGTCGATCGGCGTCTTCTTCTCGCTCATGGTCGTGGGTCTCGCCGCGACCCTGCCGACCGCGCTCGCGGGCGGTCTCACCGCGCAGGGTGTGCCCACCGCGGTCGCCGACCACCTCGCCGCCCTGCCGCCGGTCGGCATCCTGTTCGCGGCGTTCCTCGGCATCAACCCGATCGCGTCGCTGCTGTCGTCGACCGGCCTTCTCGACACCCTGCCGCCGGCGCGCGTCGCCACCCTCACCGGCCACGACTTCTTCCCGTCGCTCATCAGCGACCCGTTCCACAGCGGTCTCGTGCTCGTGTTCGCCATCGCCGCCGCGATGATGGTCGTGGCCGCCGTCGCGTCCTGGTACGCCGGAGCCACGCCGGCCGGCCCCGACCTGCCCGACGCCGGCGAGCGCCTCGGCGAGGAGCCCGAGGACTACGCGCTCGTCGAGGGCGACCCCGCCGAGCCCGCGACCGGCCGCCTCGCGCACGCTCTGGGCTTCCCCGACCCCGCCGACGCCGACACCCACGCCGACCGCAGCGAGGACCGATGAGCGCCCGCCCCGCGAAGGCGTCGGCCCTCGACACGGCTCGCCTCGGCAGCGCCGTCGCCGCCCTCACCCGCAGCACCCGCCGCGAGATCTCGCTGCCGCTCGGTGCCAGCAGCATCGCCGCCCTCGTCACCGTCGAGACGCACGGCCCGATCCGCCTCGGGGACCTCGCCCGGCACGAGGGCGTCACGCCGGCCACGCTGTCGCGCATCGTCGCCGTGCTCGACGACGAGGGCTACGTCGTCCGCACCTCCGACGCCGACGACCGCCGTTCCTCGTGGCTGGAGATCTCGCCATCCGGCCGCGTCCTGCTCGACGGCGTACGCCGGGAGCACGCCCACGCGATGGCTCGCCGCGCCGAGCGCCTCACCCCCGAGCAGGCCCGGGCGCTCACCGCCGCTCTGGACGCCCTCGAGACGCTCGCCGCCGACTGATATCCGCCCGGCGCACGTTCCGGCTCCGGCATCATGGCTCTGTGCAGCGCAGAGACGGGGGCTCGCGACGACGCGGGGAGCGAGTCGCGGCTGGAGGCGCGTGCTGCCTCGCGGCCGCAGCACTGGCCGGGTGCGCGGCCCAGGACCCGGACAGCGCAGGACCCGCAGCGTCGGCTCAGGCCCAGGCGGTCGCGGACGCCTACGTGGTCCGCGCCAACGCAGCGGTGGACTCCGGCCGAACCCTGCAGCAGGCGGTCGGCGACGCGCAGTCGACGAGCCAGCAGGCCCTCGGAGGCTTCGTCACCCGCCCCCTGTCCGTCGACGAGGTGTCGCCGGGGGTGTCGCACGAGACGGTCGCCGTGCTCAACGAGCGCGGGGTCTGCTACGCCTTCACCCTCACCGTCGGGCCGACCCACGTCACCGGTTCGAGCGTGACCGTCATGGACGCCTGCCCGCCCTCGTCGTCCTGAACGACGACCGCGGTCGGTCCGGTCGGACCGATCAGCGGTTGGGGACGAGGCTGAGCCTCACCGGGCCGGCGACGTTGCGGACGAAGACCTGGCCCGCCGGCGTCACGAGGCGCTTCCAGCCGGAGATGGTCGCCGTCTCCAGCTTCGCGCCGGGGTGGTTGAGGAAGCCGAGCAGCCGCGCGGCGTGCAGCGCGCGCATCGGGAGACCGCCCCAGCCGGGCGCGTCCCACGCGGCCTCGGCGACGAGCTCGGCGTTGAGCGATCCCGTGCGCGGCACGGCACGACGGAACTCGGCGACGGCGGCGTCGACCAGCGGCGTGACGTCGCCGGCGATGCCCCGCTCCCCCTGCAGCCACGGACCGCGCGGGGGCAGCACCGCGAGCGACGCCGAGCCGGTGATGGCGTCGGGGAGCCGTACATCGGAGGCCTCGGGAAGGCGCGAGACGTCGCCCACGATGTCGCGCAGGCGGCCCGCGGACACGGTCTCGTCGAGGCCCTCGTCGTCGAGGTCCGCGGCGAGCGGCAGGGCCACGAAGGCGAGCACGTCGAGCGGCGACGGCGCGTAGACGCCGACCACGCGGCCGCGCGCCTGCACGCGCACCGCGGCGCGGTCGTCCCAGCCGACGACCCGGCCGAGGAACGCGGCGAGGAACGCCGCCTCGTCGCGGGCGAGGCGCAGCTCGTTCACGCCGGCGCGTCCGGGTCGACGAACTGCTCGAGGTAGAGGCGGAACGGGTCGCCGATGTTGCGCGGGCGCGCCGTGCTCTTGTCGACCTGCACCATCACGGTGCGCGCCGTCGCGTAGACCGTGCTGCCGTCGGGCTCGAGGACCTCGTGGCCCAGCGTGTACGACGTGTGCCCGATCCGCTCGACCCACGTGTCGATCGCGACCGGCTCGGGCCGGAAGTGCAGCGGCGCCTTGTAGGTGATGTCGGCCTCGGCGACGACGGTCGCGAGGTCGGGCAGCGTCAGGCTGCCGCCGCGGAAGTCGTACGCCAGGTCGACGCGCGCCTCCATGAGGTACTCGGCGTAGAGCGCGTTGTTGACGTGCCCCAGCCAGTCGAGGTCGCTCGTGCGCAGCTGCAGCAGGAACCGACGGCGTGCCACGGCCGCTAGTCCCGGGTGAGCTTGCGGTACGTGGCGCGGTGCGGACGGGCCGCGTCGGCACCGAGGCGCTCGATCTTGTTCTTCTCGTAGGAGTCGAAGTTGCCCTCGAACCAGAACCAGTTCGAGTCGCCCTCGTAGGCCAGGATGTGCGTCGCGATGCGGTCGAGGAACCACCGGTCGTGCGAGGTGATCACGGCGCAGCCGGGGAACTCGAGCAGCGCGTTCTCCAGCGAGCCGAGGGTCTCGACGTCGAGGTCGTTGGTGGGCTCGTCGAGCAGCAGCAGGTTGCCGCCCTGCTTGAGCGTGAGCGCCAGGTTGAGCCGGTTGCGCTCACCGCCGGAGAGGATGCCCGCCTTCTTCTGCTGGTCCGGGCCCTTGAAGCCGAACGCCGAGACGTAGGCGCGGCTGGGCATCTCGACCTGGCCGACCTTGATCCAGTCCAGGCCGTCGGACACGACCTCCCAGAGGTTCTTCTCCGGGTCGATGCCGGCGCGGCTCTGGTCGACGTAGGACAGCTTGACCGTCTCGCCGATCTTGAGCTCGCCCGCGTTCGGGAGCACGTCCTTGTCGTCGCTTCCGCCCTCGGCCGCCGCGACGATCATCTTGAACAGCGTGGTCTTGCCGACGCCGTTGGGGCCGATGACGCCGACGATGCCGTTGCGCGGCAGCGTGAACGACAGGTCGTCGATCAGCAGCTTGTCGTCGAAGCCCTTGGTGAGGCCCTTCGCCTCGACGACGACGCTGCCCAGGCGCGGGCCCGGCGGGATCTGGATCTCGTCGAAGTCGAGCTTGCGGGTCTTGTCGGCCTCGTTGGCCATCTCCTCGTAGCGGTCGAGGCGCGCGCGGCTCTTGGTCTGGCGGGCCTTGGCGTTGGACCGGACCCACTCGAGCTCGTCGGAGAGGCGCTTCTTCAGCTTCGCGTCGCGGGCGCCCTCGACCTTGAGGCGCTCCTGCTTCTTCTCCAGGTAGGTCGTGTAGTTGCCCTCGTAGGGGTAGGCGCGGCCGCGGTCGAGCTCGAGGATCCACTCGGCGACGTTGTCGAGGAAGTACCGGTCGTGGGTGATCGCCACGATCGTGCCGGGGTAGCGCTCGAGGTGCTGCTCGAGCCACTGCACGCTCTCGGCGTCGAGGTGGTTGGTGGGCTCGTCGAGCAGCAGCAGGTCGGGCTGCTGCAGCAGGAGCTTGCACAGCGCGACGCGGCGCTTCTCACCACCGGAGAGCACCGACACGTCGGCGTCGGCCGGCGGGCAGTTCAGCGCGTCCATCGCCTGCTCGAGCTGGGAGTCGAGGTCCCAGGCGTTGAGGTGGTCGATCTCCTCTTGGAGCGTGCCCATCTCGGCGAGGAGCGCGTCGTAGTCGGCGTCGGGGTTCGCGAGCTCGGCGGAGATCTCGTTGAAGCGGTCGACCTTCGCCTTGGTCGGGGCCACGCCCTCCTCGACGTTCTCGTAGACCGTCTTGGTCTCGTCGAGGCCGGGCTCCTGCGCGAGCATGCCGACGGTGTAGCCGGGGCTGAGGATCGCGTCGCCGTTCGAGGTGTGGTCGAGGCCGGCCATGATCTTGAGCAGCGACGACTTGCCCGCGCCGTTGGGGCCGACGACGCCGATCTTCGCCCCGGGCAGGAACGACAGGGTGACGTCGTCGAGGACGACCTTGTCGCCGTGCGCCTTGCGGGCCTTGCGCAGGGTGTAGATGTACTCAGCCACGTACGTGTCCTGACCTGGTGCGTCGTCGGTGGGATGCCGGGCAAGCCTACTTGCCGCGCGGTACGCCGCCGACCGGAGCGGTCCGGGCGCCCTCCCGCGGCCCGGGACCCTACGGTCGGAGCAACCGACCCATGCCAGGAGCCGTCATGAGCACCGAGATCCAGTCCGAGCCCGCGCCCGCCACCGGCATGCCGGACCTCCCGGGGATCCGCGACGTCGTCGCCTACCTCCCCGGCTTCCTGTGGCGGGTCGTCGTGCCGGTGCTGGTGATCCTGCTGCTCACGAACCTGCCGCTGAGCGAGCGCTGGCCGCGCAACGACGTGCAGGCGCTCGACGTCGTGTTCATGGTGGTCATGGGCGTCGTGTTCCTGGTCTACCTGCGGTGGCAGGTGCACAGCATCCACCGCTCCGCGACGCCTCAGGCGCGCTGGATCGAGAGCCTGATCGTGCTCGGCTTCCTGTTCGTCTCGGTGTTCGCGCGGTCCTACCGGATCCTGTGGGTCGTCGATCACAACGCCTTCAGCGAGACGCTCAGCACGCTGACGTCGTACTACTACACGGTCACCGTCTTCTCGACCGTCGGCTTCGGCGACATCACGCCGAAGACCGACCTCGCGCGGATCTTCACCATGGTGCAGATGGTGGGGAACCTCGTCCTGATCGGCCTGGTCGTGAAGGTGCTGTCGTCCGCGGGGTCGCGGGCGCGGGCACGCGCCGGGCGGGAGCGCTAGGCCGACGCCGTCAGCCGGCGCCGTCAGCCGGTGGCGTCGTCGGCTGCCGGGGCGATGCGGTCGCGGGCGATCGTGTCGGCGGATCGGCGGCCTTCGGGGCTGCGGCTGAGCGCGGCCAGGAAGTCGGCGCGGTCGACGCGCAGCAGCCGGCCGGTGGTGGACGCCGTGACGGTCGCGGTGCGCGGCACGTCGAGCAGCAGCGCGATCTCGCCGAAGCCGTCGCCCGGGCCGAGGCCGCGGGCGAGGGAGCCGTCGACCACGACGTCGCACCCGCCCGAGTCGACGACGAAGTAGGCGTCGCCCGGCTCGCCCTGGGCCACGACGTCGTCCCCGGCCAAGACGTCGACCCACTCCGCCGACCGCGCAACCCGGTCGAGACCGGCGGGCGGCAGGCCGGACAGGAACGACACCCCGCGCAGCCGAGCGAGGACGTCGGTGCGGAACACGGCGCGGTCGTCCAGCGGCCGCAACCGGCGCAGGACCAGCAGCGAGGCGGCCGCCATGCCGAGCCCGAGCGGGACGAACGCCAGCCGCGGGCCGACCAGCGCGACCAGCACCGGCGCGAGGAACGCGCCGAGGGTGTAGCCCACGATCGAGAGCGACTCCCAGAGCGCCATCACCCGCAGCAGCGCGGAGTCGAGCACCGCGCGCTGCACCAGCGTCTCCGCCGAGAGCGAGCCGATCGTGCCGGAGAAGCCCACGACCACGAGCAGCACCGCGGCGACGCCGAGCGCCGGTGCCAGGCTCACCGACGCCGCGATCAGCCCCGACCCCATGACGCCGAGCACGAACGGCGCGGCGAGCCGGCGCCGGAACGCCAGCCCCGCGCCGGCGAGCGCGCCGAGGATGACGCCGATCGCCGGCGCCCCGACGAGCAGCCCCTGGGCCGCCTCGCCCTGGTCGAGCGCGTCGGCCGCGAACGAGACGCTGAGGATCTCGACCGCCGAGCCCGACAGGTAGGCGAGCGAGCTCAGGACGACCAGGAGCATCACCGCGCGGTCGCGCGCGACGGCGCGGAGCCCGGACACCACGCCCTCGACCTCGTCGTCGTCGTCCGGGACGGCAGCCGGAAGGCCCAGCCGCGTGCAGAGCAACGAGGACCCCAGCAGGACCACGACGCCCAGACCCGGCGCGAGCCAGGTCAGCCCCGCAGCCGCGAGGACGCCGGCGATCGCCGGCCCGACGAAGTTGCCGACGCCGTTGACGAACGACGTCGTGCTGTTCGCGCGCACCAGGGCGCCGGGGGTCGACGCGAGCTGCGGCAGGGCGGCGTAGTGCGTGGGGCGCGAGGCGCTGTGTGCGATGTTCACGACCGCCGCCGCGGACACGACGGCGAGCAGCGGTCCCTGCACGAGCACGAGCAGCGTCACGACCGAGAGCAGCAGCGCCGTGGCGGCGTACGACACGGCCAGCCGGGTGCCGCGCGAGAGACCGGCCGCGACGTCTCCGATGAACGGCGCGACGAGGGCCGCCGGCAGGTAGGCGAAGCCGAGCGCTAGCCCGGCGAAGGTCGCGCCGCCGCCGGAGAACGCGTAGAGGGTGACGGTCACCGCGGTCATCGAGTCGGTGACCTCGAGCCCGGCGTACGCCGCGAGCACACGGGACAGCCGCCCGTCGCGCCCCGTCGCCACCCCCACGCGGGGAGGCTAGCCAGGCCGCGGCCCGGCCGTCCGCGACTCGCCCCGACCGCCTCTGTCAGCCGCCGACAGGCGCCCTCAGGCAGCGGGCGGCGAGCCCGCGTCCGGCGAGCGGTCGACCCCGGGCACCGCCCACTCGGACGGCAGCGTGTCGGGCACCGCGACGGCGGCGGCGACCTCTGCCGCCTCGACCTCGTGCAGGAGCGCTGCGGTCTGCAGCCCGCGGCGCACCCGCTCGAACGAGGCGCGGCCGCGCGCGAGGTTGTGGCCGACGAGGTCGGCGTCGATCTCGATGACGGTCACCTGCTGGCCGTCGCGCTCGTACTCCCGCTGCTTGGGTCGACCCACGACCAGGACCGGCTGCCCCTTGGCCACCGACGCCGCGACGTTCTCGGCGAGCCCTCGCCAGGCCGAGACCCAGAAGAACGAGGAGCGCTCGACCCACCGGTCGGCGCGACGGTCGAAGTAGCTGTTGTCGGCGGCGATGCGGAACGACGCGACCGTGCCGTTGCCGGTCTCGCGCACGCGGACGTCGCTCACGACGTTGCCGATCAGGGTGACGCTGGACTGCATGGCTGCTCCTCGAGGCCGGGACGGGTCGTCTCCCGTCCGGGTGCGACCGACCCTGCGAGCGGCCCCGGACGCCGGGGCCGCTCGGCGATCAGTGCCTGTGGACGCCGCGCGGCGGGCTCCGGCCTGGGGACGCGGCAGAATGGCCCCGCTCCGCGAGGGGCGCAGCGCCCGTAGCTCAACGGATAGAGCCGCCGGTTTCTACCCGGCTGGTTGGGGGTTCGAGTCCCTCCGGGCGCACATATGCGCTGTTCAGCGCCGTGTCGGCCGTGCTCACCAAGCCAGTTGACCACAGTTCTGACCACAGTTCAGCCCTGCGTCCCGAACATCGCCGCCCCCACTGCATCCACCGCTGCCCGGGCGGACGGCGCGTATAGGTGCGCGTAGAGGTCGGACGTGGTGGCCGTCTTCTGATGCCCCAGCACCTTGCTCAGGCTCACCAGGGGCACCGCGCCAGCGGCGACGGTGGCGAAGACGTGCCGCAGGGCGTGGAAGGAACCGGGGAAGTCGGCCCGCCGTTGAAGGTCGCGCAACGAGTGACGCAGGTTGCGCGAGTCCTGCGGCGTCCCGACCGACGTCGGGAACAGCAGGTCGTTGTCGACCCATAACTGCCCCGCACGAAGACGGCTGGCGGCCACCGCGGCCCGCTGCTCTCTGAGGGCTTGAACCACCGGTTCGATCAAGGGGACGACGCGCGCTGCGCCCGACTTCGTCCGCTCCCCGATGACGACGCGCCCATTAGCGTCGAGAGTCGTCGTCCGCGACACGACCCAGGTGGCAGCGACCAGATCGACGTCGGACCAACGTGCCCCGAGTGCCTCGCCGATGCGGCATCCCGTTCCCGCGAGCAGGCTCACCAGCGGTCCTAGAGCAGTGCCCTGCGCCGCTGCCACGAGACGCGCGGCATCGGCCGCGGTCGCCGTCCGGGTTACCGGCGCCGGAGCGAACAGCGGTAGCCGCGCGGCTCCGGCCACGTTGTCGCGGACCAGCCTCGCGCGCTGCGCATCGCCCAGCACCGCCGATAGGGCGTTGCGGGTTCCGCGAACGGAGGATACGCCCAGGCCGCGGGCAGCGAGGACAGCCAGCAGGCGCTCGACATCAGAGACCGTGAGCCGGTCAAGGCGCACCGATCCGAGTTCCGGCAGGACGTACGCGGTTAGCCTGCGGCGGTATTCGCGGACGGTGGACGGGCGTCGGCCATGGCTTGCCGAGTCCGCCAGCCAGTGCTGGCAGAACGTCTCGAGGCGCTGTGCGCTGTCGGCGACGAGTTCGCCCCGTTCAGCGCGCGCGTTCATCTCTCGCAAGACCTTCCGCGCCGCAGCCTCGCTCTTGGCGTAACGGCTTCGCCGCTGGCCCGTGAGCGGGTCCTGGACGCGGATCTCCCACCGGCCGTCCCGTCGGCGGATGATGGTCCCCTCCCGACGTCCCCGCACTTGTCTACTCGTCGAGCTCATCGCGGGCCTTCCTCAACCGCCGCCAGGCCGTGCTCTCGGTGATGTTCTGTGCCATCAGGTGGCGGATGATGTCCGCCGTGCGGATGGAGGTGTCGGTCCTCTGCTGCTGGAGGAGTTCCTTGGCGATGGCCACCTCGGCCGTGACCCGGGACCTCGGCCGTTTCGTGAGCTCAGCCAGATAGACATCGAGGGCGTCCTCCAAGAGGCTGCCGTCCAGCTCGCGGCCGGCCGCGAGCAGTTCGCGTCCATCCTCGAGCACGATGGCGCGGAGCACCGCGCGCTGGGCCAGGGTCAGCCGCTGCCAGGACTCCTCGAACACGGTGTGCTGTTCCCCGAGCAGGCGGGTCAACGTCCGATGGAGGTCG